>JAGQIT010000252.1 GCA_020431135.1 Myxococcales bacterium
GCGACCGACAGCGACGCGACGACCGACGGGACCGACAGCGACACCGGCGACATGAACCCGCCGAACCTCGACGGCCTCACCCTCGAGGAGACCTTCGAGGACGGCATCCTCAACGACTGGGTCCGCGTCGAGCGCTGGCGCGACAGCAACGAGGGGTTCATCCAGGAGGACCGCTTCGACCTCGACCAGCGCGCCCACCAGACCGGCCAGCGCCTCGACTTCTTCGACGGCGATCCGACGCCGCACTCGAGCGTCTTCCTCCTCCACTACGCGCCGGGCTGGGACAGCGCGCAGAAGCCCGTGCCGATCCTCCTCGCCCACGGCGCCAACGACCAGGCCGACCGCGCCTGGGCCAACCCCGGCGAGTCCGGCGACTTCGGCTGCGGCACGAGCCCGTGCCCCGAGACCGGGATGATGCAGGCGCTCGCCGAGCGCGGCTACGCGGTCTTCGCCGTCACCCACCCGCACAGCCAGGGCGACAACTACTTCTGGTCGGAGCAGCTCTACGACGCGATCCAGATCATCCGCGACCGCACCGGCGCCGACGCGGTCGACCTCGTCGGCTGGTCGAAGGGCGTGATGTCGGCGCGGATGTACGCCTCGAGCCTGAAGCAGGACTGGGGCACGGCCTACGCCGGCGACGTCCGCCGCCTCGTCCTGATCGGCGGGCCGAACCTCGGCTTCGACTACCTCTTCCGCTACGGCACCGGCCACAACAGCGGCATCTACACCGACTACGGCGGCAAGATTAACTCCCCCGGCCCGCACGACGAGCTCTTCGTCTTCGGCCAGTGGGTCGATCGCATCGAGTACGGGATCTACAAGTCGGCGGCCGGCGACAACTGGCGCGGTCAGCTGCAGATGCTCGCGTCCTGGGACGACGTCTACCCGCTGACCGCCTCCGCCGACAACGGCATCATCACCTGGCCGGTCGGCGACTCCGCGTCGACCTACTACGGCGAGGGCGAGTACAAGGGCCTCTACGCCCGCGGCAAGGGGATCGACTACGCGGTCGAGCAGGGCTCGGTGATCCAGCCGATGATCGACGCCGGGATCCCGGCGTCCGTCGAGACCTTCCTGCTCTGCGGCGACATCAACCTCGACGATCAGGAGGTGATGATGAAGGGGATCCCCAACGAGATCGCCGGGCCGAGCGACGGCGTCGTCTTCATCGACTCCTGCGCCGCCGAGGACGGGATCGGCAACCTCGGGGAGGCCGTCATCCTCGAGGACGTCAACCACCTCCGGCTCGGCTGGGATGCGGCGGCCGTCGACCAGCTCGACGCCTGGCTGTCGAAGTAGCCGCGGCAGCGCTGCGGACGAGCCCGGGCGAGGCGACCCCTGCGGGGAGTCGGCCTCGCCCGCGTCGTTCTCGGGCGCCGGTGGACGCCGCGAACTTTTTCTTCGGCGCGACCGATGATCTGGCGACGCCGCGGCGGTCCATCTAGAGAGCCCCGCGCCGCAGCGTGCGCGCGGACCACGCTCACAAACCCTCGAAGACCCACACCCAACAAACTCTGGAGCCCGATCACCATGATCACCGCAGTCCATCCCTACCTGAACTTCGCCGGCGACGCCTCTGAGGCGATCGCCCTCTACACCGAGGCGCTCGGCGCCGAGGTCGTCGAGCTCATGCGCTGGGGGCAGATGCCCGGCGGAGGCGACGAGATCCCGGCCGCGCTCGCCGACCGCGTCATGCACGCGACGCTCCGCATCGGCGAGGGCACCGTCATGCTCAGCGACATGCCCCCGCAGTTCGAGCGCCGCAGCGGCAACCACAACCATGTGATCCTGCAGTGCAGCGACGCCGCCGACGTCGATCGGATCTTCGCCAAGCTCTCCGTCGGCGGCGAGCCGCGGATGCCCCCGGACGACACCTTCTGGAACGCCCGCTACGCCGAGCTGGTCGATCGCTTCGGGATCGGCTGGAAGCTCAACCACTCGCGCGCGCGCTAGCGGCCTCGCGCCGCGCTCGTCGGCCCAGACTGTCCCGCCGAGACGCCGCTGCGCCGGGCCGGCGATCTGGGTCGACCAGGGCCAGCGAGGGCGCGCGCCGCTAAGATCGGACGCCGCGCAGACGGAGCTCGCGTGCGACTTCGTCTGTGCGGCGATCCGTGCGAAGCTGCGGCGTGCAACGGGTGCGACTGGGGGGGCTCGACGCCGCGCTCCTCGACGGACTCGACGAGCTCGACGCCGCGGCCGAAGCTAGCGACTTCAGGTACGCTGACGCGGCGCCGTCGCGAGCGGCGCTGGCGATGCTCACGCGCCTAGAACACGTCCGGCCGCTGCTCTCGTCGGCGCTGTGGTCCCGCCGCGGCGGGACCACGGTCCTGTGCTTCGCGCGCTGGCCCGAAGGTGCCGCGCCGGCGGCGGAGACCCTCGCAGACGCCGTCCTCACGCGCTACCTCGCGGCGCGCTGCCGATGGTGCGGATCGCGCTGGCACGCCCTCGTCGTCGACTTCGACCTCGTCGTGCGACCGCGCTGCGACGACCTCGTCGGCCAGCTCGTGACGGACATCCTCGGACCCGTGGACGACAGCTAGGAGCCTGTCCCCGGCTCCCGTGCGGACAGCCGAGCACAGGAGAGAACGAGGAGCGCCGGCGCGGTCTCCCGCGCCGGCGCTCGTCCAACCCTGTTCTCGGTCTGCGGTCGGCGTCGCGGCCTAGGCCTCAGCCGCCGGCTCGCTGCGCTCGGCCATCCACTCGGCGACCTTGGGCCAGATCATCTTCGGGCCCTTGGACGAGGTCGACAGGCCGATGTGGCCGACCGGGAAGTTCATCACCGTCTTGTCCTCGGAGCCGACGAGCTCGTTGAGGACGAGGCTCGACTTCGGCGGCGCGATCGTGTCCTTGTCGGCGATCAAGTTGAGGAGCGGACAGGTGATGTTGCCGAGGTCGACCCGGCGCCCGCCGACCACCATGCGACCGTTGCAGAAGTTGTTCTCCTGGTAGCAGTCCTTGATGTATTGGCGGTAGACGCCGCCCGGGAAGGGGACGTTGTCCGAGGCCCACTTCTCCATCGCCAGGAAGGTCGTGACGAACTTCGGGTCGTCGATCTGGCGGAAGACGTTGAGCCACTTGGTGAGGCGCTGGACCGGCGCCATCATCGAGAAGCCGGCCTCCATCAGATCGATCGGCGCCGAGCCGTAGGCGTCGACCATGGCGTCGACGTTGAAGTACTCGGGGCGCGTCCAGGTGTGGAAGATCCCGCCCTCGTGGAAGTCGACCGGCGTCGCCTGGGCGACGAAGTTGCGCAGCCCCTCGGGGTAGAGGGCGGCGTAGGCCAGCGCCATCGTCCCGCCCATACAGTAGCCGTAGAGGGTCAGGTCGCGGGCGCCGCTCGTGCGCAGCGTCCACTTCACGGCCGAGTGGATCAGGCTGCCGAGCATGTCGGACCAGCCCATGTGGTTCTCGACCTCGCCGGGGATCCCCCAGTCGATCGCGTAGCAGTCGAAGCCCTGGTCGCGCATGAACTCGATGAGCGAGCGCCCCGGGAGGAAGTCGAGGATGTAGTAGCGGTTGATCAGCGAGTAGACGAAGAGGATCGGCGTCCGGTGCTTGCGCACCGCCGGCTCGAAGCGGAGCAGCCGCATCTTGCCCTTCGTGTAGACGACCTGGTGCGGCGTCGAGTTGAGCGGCGGCTCCGGGACCTGGGCCGCGCGGCGGACGACCGGCGCGAGGTAGGGGTAGGGCCCGACCGAGCGGTCGCGGGCGGCGGCCGCCCACGCCTGGCCGATCTCGAAGTTGCCGACCGCCGACTCCATCACCGAGCGGGCGGCGCCGCCGGCGGTGTCTCTGACCTTTGAAAAGACGCTCATGGCCTAGTTCTCCTCCGCCTTCACGGCCTTCTTCGCGCCCTTCTTGGGCGCGGCCTTCGTGCTCGGGTCCTGGACCGCCGCGTCGGCGGCCGGCGCCGCCGCGACCGCGGCCTCGAGCAGCTCGCCGCGGGCGTCGATCTTCTCGAGGAGGTCGAGGGCGACCTCGAGCTGGTTGGTCGTCGCCTCGAGCTGATCGTGGAGGACGCGGACCTGGTTGCGCAGGGCGATGACCTCGCTCAGCGCCGGGATCCGCATGCTGTGCAGCATCTCCTCGGTGGCGTCGATCATGTCCTTGCGGACACGAAAGCCCATCTGCAGGCCGCGACCGGCGAAGCGGAGGTAGCGATCGTTGGTCGCGAGCTTCTCCATCGTCCCGGTCATGCTCTGCTCCCAGCGCGTGAACGCCTTGCCGGGGAGCGTCTTCGGATCGGTGAGGTAGCCGAGGAGGCGGAGGACGCGGGTGAGGAGGATCGGCGGGGGGCTCTCTTCAGTCATGGTCAACGCGGAGGTGGACATCCTAGATCAGCTCCTGAGCCCCTCACAGATCGCATTCCGGACGGGGGCCCGGGCCGCTGGATCCTAGCGGAGCTCTCGTTTGAGGATTTTGCCGGCCGGCGAGAGCGGCATGCTCTCCCGGAATTCGACGTGCTTTGGGATCTTGTAGCGGGCCAGGTGGGCCCCGCAGTGCGCGAGGATCGCCTCGGCGCTGACCGCCGCGCCCTCCTTGAGGACGAGGACCGCCTTGCCGACCTCTCCCCAGCGCTCGTGGGGGACCGGGACGACGGCCGCCTGGTAGACCGCCGGGTGCTCGTAGAGCACGCGCTCGATCTCGACCGGGTAGACGTTCTCGCCGCCCGAGATGAACATGTCCTTCTTGCGGTCGACGATGTAGTAGAAGCCGTCAGCGTCGGCCTTGGCGAGGTCGCCGGTGTGGAACCATCCGTCCGCGTCGAAGGCCTTGGCGGTCGCCTCGGGGTTGTCGAAGTACCCCGAGCACGCGGTCTGGCCCTTGAGGACGAGCTCGCCGACCTCGTCGACGCCGGCCTCCTGGCCGTCCTCGCCGACGATCTTGGCGTCGATGAAGTAGTTCGGCTTGCCGATGCTCCCCGACTTGGCCTCGGCGAACTCCGGGGCCATCGAGAAGATCCCCGGGCCGAACTCGGTCATCCCGAAGCCCTGCTTGAAGACGACGCCGTGGGCCTCGGCGTAGGCGCGGATGATCGGCACCGGCAGCGGCGCGCCGCCGGAGGTCAGGAAGCGGATCGACGAGAGGTCGGTCGCGGCGAAGCGCGGGCGCTCGAGCATCATCTGGTACTGCGTCGGCACGCAGAAGAGGAGCGTCACCTTCTCGCGCTCGATCACCTCGAGCATCGCGTCCGCCGTCCACTTGCGCATGATGACGACGGTGCCGCCGAGGGTGAGCAGCGGCAGCGTGTAGACGAAGAGGCCGCCGGTGTGGAACATCGGCGTGTGGGTGATCGTCACGTCGCCGCGCTCGAGCTCGTGGATCACCGTGTTGAGGGTGTTCCAGGCGATCATCCGGTAGGCGACCTGGGCCGCCTTCGGGGTCCCGGTGGTGCCGCCGGTGAAGAGCAGGCAGACGACGTCGGTGTCGACGACCGCCGGGTTGCTCACCGGCGCGCCCTCGGTCGCCAGGAGCTCGCTGTAGGCGGCGCTGCCTGAGACCGCCTCGCCGCCGATGTGGACGAGGCGGCGCAGGCTGGCGCAGGCGCCCGCGAGCTCGACGGCGGCGTCATTGAAGTCGGCGCCGAAGACGAGGACGCTGGGCCCCGTCTGGTCGATGACCGTGGCGAGCTCGCGCCAGTGGCTGCGCCAGTTGAGCGGGACGAAGATCGCCCCGAGCTTGGCGCAGGCGAAGAAGAGGTCGAGCACCTCGACGCCGTTCAACTCGAGGAGCGCGACCCGATCCCCGCGTCCGACCCCCGCCTCCCGCAGCCAGCGGGCGCAGGCGTTCGCCCGCGCGTTGAGGTCCCGGTAGGTCAGCCGCAGATCCTTGGCGATGTCGACCACGGCCAGGTTCTCCGGCCAGTAGCGCTCGCCTCGCTCCATCCAGTCGCCGATGTACATGCGCTCGATACTCCTCTACGCGTCCGTCGCGTGCGCCGAAGATACACCGGCGCACGCGCGGAGCGCGGGGTCCTAGCGGAGCCAGGACGGGGTCATCAGGTCGGCCTGGCGGCGGAGCGTCTCGACGCCGAGGTCACGCCACTCCTTCGCGATCACCCGGCTCGCGGTGATGTTGTCGCGGGTGAGGCGGGTCAGCGACTCGAAGGCGGCGAAGCCCTTGGTCATCATCTCCTCGGAGACCTCGCCGAGGCGGTCGTTGTACTGCTTCATCCGGTCGATTTGCCCCTCGATGCTCGTCCACGCCGCCTCGTCGGCGGTGCTCGAGGTGGCCTTGCGATCGTTCGTCTCGGTCTTGGTGGTAGCCATGGTCGTATTCCTCATCACGTCGGCGACGCCGTAGCTCGCCGACGGGAGGAGATATAGGTCCGGCCCCGATCGCGGTCAAGGGATTTTTTGTGCGGCGCACAAAACTATTCAGCCTCGGGCTTGGGCTGCGCCTTCTTGACCTTCTTCCGCTTCTTCGCCCGCTTCTTGCCCTTCACCGCGGCCTTGAGCTCGTCGAGCTCGCGCCGCAAGGCGGCGAGTTCAGGCTCAACGCTCGCATGCGCAGCATCCGGGTCCGGAGGCGGCACGGGGGTCGGCATCGGCGGCGGCGGGGCGTCGCTCGCGGGCCGCTCGTTGCCGCTGTTGCTGCCGCCGCCGCCGAAGAAGCGGCTGAGCACCGGCGGCGCCATCGACAGGCCGGCGAAGGGATCGAAGGGGAGCATCGATCGCGTGCCGCTGCGCAGGCGCAGGTAGACCTCGAGGGCCCAGGTGACGTAGCGGCCGAAGAAGTCGGCGAGGGCGTCGTCCCGCATGCGCACGAGCTGCTTGAGCAGCGGCACGGGGAGGAGCTTCGCGGCCCCGCGGCTCTCGAGGATGATCTGCGCGAGGACGGTCTGCGTGAGATCGTGGCCGGTCTTGGCGTCGACCACCCGGATGTCCTCGCCGTGGTGGACGCGCTCGGCGATCTCATCGAGGGTGACGTAGCGGCTCGTGTCGGTGTCGTAGAGCCGCCGGTTGCCGTACTTCTTGACCAGCATCGCCTCGGCATAACAGAGGCGGCGCCGGGCCGCCAAGGGCGGTCGCGCCGTTGCAGCGCAGCATCTGGGTCGCCGGCGAGAGCCCCGCCCCGCGCTCGCCGTGCGGCGCCACCGAGCGAATCGCGCAGGAGAGCGCCTAGAGGCCTCGGTTCGCCCCTATTTTGCGGTTCCCTCGGCCCCAGACCATTCCTCGGCAATTGGCCGTTTTTTTCTTGAAGAGGCGACTCGCCTCCCCTTCCCCGCGGCTCTCCGCCACGGGCTCCGACCCCGTCTAAAGGGTCAGGTCGTCGCAGAGGGTGTTGGGGTCGTCCGGCTCGGTCACGCCGAGCAATTCACCGTCTCACAAGCCTGTTAGGACGACGGTGATCGACAGCGGGAGGTTCGCCTCGCAGTCCGGCCGCGGCAGACAGGCGAAGCGCTCGAGGGTGAGCTCGTCGCCGCTGCGGCTCATGCCGTACTCGACGTACTCGGCCTCGAGGAGATCGCCGAAGCCCTCGTCGAGGACGAGCCAAGTGCGCAGGACGTCGTCGAGATCCTCGGCGATGCCGTTCGACCAGGCGAAGACGCCGTCGACGTCGTCGACGCACTCGGCGTCGGTATAGACGTCCTCGGAGGTCTTGCGGCTGAAGCCGTAGAAGCGGTCGATGTCGAGGCCGAGCGAGTAGTGGCTGAAGGTGTCGCCGGTGCCGCCCGTCGGCACGCAGGCGTCGCCCTCGACGACCTCGCCGTTCGCTAGCTTCATCCGGATCAGGTTCCAGGTGCCGACCGGCTTGCCCCCGGGCTCGGGGCGGCGGAGGAGCTCGAAGTGGATCGGCAGGGTCGGGACGTCGGCGCCGTTGCGATCGTCGTCGGCCGCCCAGTCGACCTTGAGGAGGCCGTCGCTCTTGTCGACGGCGTAGACGTGGAGGCCTCCGTCGACCGGCGACACGAGCCAGCGGCCGTCGTCGGCGAGGGCGAAGGTCGCGTTGACGAGGCCAGGCGCGGCGATCGGCAGGCCCTCGCCGTCGATCAGGATGTTGCGCGAGCGGAAGGCGCCCTCGGTCTCGGTGATGACGCTGATCTCGACGCTGCCGCGGATCGCCTCGGGGGCGCTCTCGCGGGTGATCGTCGGCTCGCCGGGGGCGAAGACGATCGAGGTGATCTGCCAAAAGCCGGCGAAGTCCGCGGTGGTCTCGTCGGCGCCCGTCGTCGCGGTCTCGCCGGAGGTCTCGCCGTCGTCGCCGTTGCAGCCGAGGCCGCCGACGAGCGCCGGCAGGGTCAGCGCCAAGGCGCAGGCGCGGATGGCTCGACGAAGTCCGCCCTCCCCGCTCCGCCGGCGCACGACCACGCGTTGGCCCGTCACAGGCCCAAGCGTAGGCGCCGACAGGATCCTCAGCAAGAGGCGCAGCGCGCAAAGTACGCGCCCGCGCGTAGGGACGCCGCCATCCGCGGGTCCTGTGGACGCCCGAGGGATCGCCGCTACCATGCGCGCCATGAGCCGCCTCCGCACCGCCGCGCTCGCCGTCGCCGTCGCCGCGGCCGCCTGCGCCCCGGTCGCCTGCCACGTCACCGGGCCGCGCTCGATCAAGACCGGGCGCGACACCTACAACGCGGCGATCCAGCAGACCAACAACCAGCAGCTCCTCCTCAACCTCGTCCGCCTGCGCTACCGCGACACGCCGCTCTTCCTCGAGGTGTCGAGCATCACGAGCAACTTCCAATTCGAGCTCGGGTCGACGGCGAGCGGGACGATAAACCCCGGGGCGGCGAACACCGTCGGCCTCGGCGGCAGCGTCGGCTACACCGAGAAGCCGACCGTCTCCTACGTCCCTCTCCAGGGCCAGCGCTTCGTCACCCAGCTCCTCAGCCCGCTCAAGAGCGACGTCATCCTCCTCCTCTATCACTCGGGCTGGGCGATCGACCGGATCTTCAAGGTCTGCGTCCAGCGCCTCGGGCCGCTCGACAACGCGACCCGGGCGTCCGGGCCGACGCCGAGCTCCCCGCCCGAGTACGACCGCTTCTTCGAGGCGACCGAGATCCTCCGCGAGCTCTGGCTCGCCGGCGCCCTCGAGATGGGCTACGCGGGCGGCGACCCCGAGCGCGGCGACCTCGTCCTGCGCATCGACGACTCGATGGCCTACTCGCCGCTGACCCGGCGCCTCGCCGCGCTCCTCAAGCTGCCGGAGCCGAGGGCGTCGATCGTCCTCTCGGGGAGCGATCCGACCGCCGTCACCCTGGTCCCGCGCTCGCTGATGGCCGCGCTCTTCTACCTCTCGCAGGGGGTCGAGGTGCCGACGCGCGACCGCGACAGGGGCCGCGTGACCGTGACCAAGACCGCCGAGGGCGAGGAGTTCGACTGGGGGGAGATCACCGGCGGGCTCATGCGGATCCGCGAGCAGAAGGCCCAGCCGCCCGACGCCTACGTGGCGATCCCCTACCGCGGGCGGTGGTTCTACATCGACGACGCGGACCTCGACTCGAAGTCGACCTTCGCGCTGATAAACCAGCTCTTCGAGCTCCAGTCGGGCGACCTCAAGCACGCCGGGCCGGTGCTGACGATCCCGGTCTCCAATTAGGCGAGAGCGAGCGACGGTGGCGCTGACGATCGATCTCTCGGGGCGCCTCGCCCTCGTCACCGGGGCGACCGGCGAGCTCGGGCGGGTGATCGCCGGCACCCTCGCCGACGCTGGGGCCGACGTCGCGCTCCACTTCCACCGCGACGCCGCCGGGGCCGAGCGGATCGCCGCGGCGCTCCGCGAGCGCGGCCGCCGGGCCGAGTGCTTCCAAGCGGACGTCGGCACGCCCGCGTCGGTCGCGGCGATGCGCGGGGCGATCGCCGAGCGCCTCGGCGACCCCGACGTCGTGGTCATCAACGCGATCCAGCAGATCCACCCGTGGAGCCGGGTCCTCGACGAGGCGATCGAGGACTACGAGAGCCAGCTGCGGACCTGCGTCCTCCAGGCGGTCGCCGTCGCCCAGGCCTTCGTCCCGGCGATGATCGATCGCGGCTGGGGGCGGGTGATCGGGATCAGCTCTGAGTGCGCGATCGAGGCCGCGCCCTACCAGTCGGCGTACGTCGCCGGCAAGCGCGGCATGGACGGCGTCCTCAGGGTGCTCGCCCGCGAGGTCGGCGAGCACGGGATCACGGTCAACCAAGTCGCGCCCGGCTGGACGATCACCGCGCGCGAGCGGGCCGCGGGTCACGAGCGGGCGCCGGAGTACGAGGCCAAGGTCCCGCTCGGGCGCCGCGGCGAGGACCGCGAGGTCGCGGGCGTCGTCGCCTTCCTCGCCTCCGACCTCGCGTCGTTCATCAGCGGCGCGTTCCTCCCGGTCAGCGGCGGCAGCGTGATGCCGGCGATCTAGCGGCGCGCGGCAGAGGTGCCGCGCGCCCTCGCCGCCCGTCGCCGCCGCCCGCACCTGCACCTTTCGCCGACCAGAAACATGACTGTTCGGTCATGTTGATGCCATTTCACCCCACGAGGGCGGCGAGGAAGGGCGCGCCCTCGACCCGCTCACGGGCGACCCTCGCCGCGCGCCGCGGCCGCTCGAGGCGACCGTCGAGGCGCTCCGCGCAGCGCTCTGCGAAGCGCCAGAGCGCCGGCTTCTCGCCCTCGCGGTCGCCGTCCCCGAGGAGGTCGAGCGCCTGGGCGATCCGGATCGCCGCGACCATCGCCTCGTCGACGTCCTCGTGGATCTCCACCCGGGGCGCAGGAGGTCGACGCGGGCGCGGATCCGATCCGCGTCGCCGCTCGCCAGAGCCAGCTCGAGGAAGTAGATCGTCGGCAGCAAGAAGCTGTCGGCGAGCGCCGTCGCCAGGTCGAGCGCCTCGCTGGCAGCGCTGAGTTCGTGGATAGTGGATAGCGCACAGCTCGGTCAGCTCTTGGTCGGGGCGGCGTTCATCGTCAACCTTGACGGATCGTACGGGCGGCGGCGGACCGATCCGTCGGTGAATTATCGCCGCGCGCCCCCCTCGCTCAACGAATCTGGCGCGGCGCGCCGCTCGTTCGCGTCGCTCGCGGACGCCCCCCAGATCGACGGTTCTCGGCGACGGAGGCTCGCCGCTGAGCGCGGGCCCGACGTGCGCCGGGTCACCGGGGGCAGCGAGCCCCGACCGAGCGGACGCGCGTCGCATCGGCGGACATCGCGTGCATCCGCAAAGGTGAGACCTCTGCGGGAGGCTGTGAGGCACGGCGCTTCGCCGCGCGCCGCCGACGAAGCGCCGGGCGCCGCGTGCATCCGCAAACGTGCGACCTCTGCGGGAGGCTGTGAGGCCCGGCGCTTCGCCGCGCGCCGCCGACGGCACACCGCGGCCCACGCCGCCGTCCACCGGCCTCGACCTCGGGTATCATCGGCCGTCGATGCCGAGCGCAGATCAGGGCACGACGGACGCCGGGGAGGGGTCCGCGTCGGCGAGCGGCAGCCGTCCGTTGACCGCGAGCGAGGCCGCCAGGACCGTCGTCCCGAGCCCGGCCGAGGCCGCGGCGCTCGCGGCCCAGGCGGCGAGCGTCGCAACCGCGTTCCAGGCCCCTGAGGACGCCGATGCCGCGGCGGCCGGCGACGCGGCGCTCGACACCGACGCCTGGCTCGGGCGGACGATCGACAACCGCTACAAGATCGTCGAGCTCCTCGGCGAGGGCGGCATGGGTGCGGTCTTCGTCGCCGAGCACCTGTCGCTGCGCAAGCAGGTCGCCCTCAAGGTGATCCGCCCCGAGTACGCGGGGATCCCGGAGATCGCCGCCCGCTTCACCCGCGAGGCGATGGCGACCGCGAAGCTCGATCACCCGCACGTCGCCAGCGCCCTCGACTACGGGATGCTCCCCGACGGCGCCGCGTACCTGGTGATCCAGCTCGTCCGCGGCAAGCCGCTGCGCAGCCTCCTCGACGAGCGCTCGCTCGCCTGGCCGATCGCCTGCGACATCGTCGGCCAGATCGCCGACGCCCTCGCCGGCGCCCACGCCGAGGGGATCGTCCACCGCGACCTCAAGCCCGACAACGTCCTCCTCGAGCTCCGCGACGACGGCCGCTACCTCGCCAAGGTCGTCGACTTCGGGATCGCCCGCGTGGCCACCGACGCGGCGAGCCACGGCCCGGTCGCCGGCGAGGGCCTGACGCGGATGGGCATGGTCATGGGCACGCCCGGCTACATGTCGCCGGAGCAGGCGCTCGGCGAGCAGATCGACCACCGCACCGACCTCTACGCGGTCGGCGTG
>JAGQIT010000253.1:0-4556 GCA_020431135.1 Myxococcales bacterium
TCGCCAACGACGTCCGCTGGCTGGCGAGCGGCCCGCGCTGCGGGATCGGCGAGCTGACGATCCCCGCCAACGAGCCCGGCTCGAGCATCATGCCGGGGAAGGTCAACCCGACGCAGGCCGAGGCCCTGACGATGGTCTGCGCCCAGGTCTTCGGCAACGACGCGACGGTCGCCTTCGCCGGCTCGCAGGGCAACTTCCAGCTCAACGTCTACAAGCCTGTGATCGCCCACAACCTCCTCGAGAGCGCCGCCCTCCTCGCCGACGCGATCAGCAGCTTCGACGCGCGCTGCGCCCAGGGGATCGCCCCGGCGCGGGCGCAGATCGCCGCCTACCTCGAGCGCAACCTGATGCTCGTCACCGCCCTGAGCCCGCACATCGGCTACGACCGGGCCGCGGCGATCGCCAAGCGGGCGCACGCCGAGGGGCTGACCCTGCGCGAGGCGGCGGTCGACAGCGGCGCGATCTCGGCCGCGGACTTCGACGCCTGGGTCGACCCGCGGGCGATGACCCGCCCAGGCCGCGGCTAGCCTTCAAGGCGCCCTCGCGCCGCGATCGTCGGCCGCGGCAACCGGCGCAAGTCCTCGCGCAAACCGAGGAGAGTCGGTGAGGGCATGTGAGAGCGCGCGACGAGAACTCGGGTCAGCCACCTCCGAACCCCCGTCGACCGCCCAGACCGACGGCGCTCCGTCGCCGCAGACGGAGAGCTTCCCACGCGACGGGCGCGCCCGCGCCCGGCGCCGCCGGAGCGCGCACGCGGCGAGGCGATCCGCTATCCTCCGACGCCGAGATGGACGAGAATTTCGGTCGCAGCGCGCGGGTCCCCAAGGAGCTCCTCCACGAGCTGATGGCCCGCCGCGACGGCCCCGGGCTCGTCCACGTCGCGAGCAGCGTCGCCGTCTTCGTCGCCGCCGAGGCGGCCACGCTCGCGCTCACCACCGCCGGCTCGCCGCTGTGGATCCCGACGGCCGTCCTCGCCGGCGCCGCGCTCACGACCTTCTTCCCGGCGCTCCACGAGGCGGGTCACGGGACCGCGTTCCGCAGCCGCTGGCTGAACAGCGCCGTGACGACGGTCAGCGCGTTCCTGATGCTCCAGGCGCCGGCGTTCTTCCGCGAGTTCCACTGGCAGCACCACCGCGCGACCCAGGATCGCGCGGCCGATCCGGAGATCGCCGCCGCCCCCGATCTCCTCGACGGCTGGGCGCGCGACCCCGTGACCTACCTCGGCCTCGCCTCCGGGCAGCCGCTCCTCTTCGGCAAGGCGATGTTCACCGTGAGCTGCGCGCTCCTCCCGAGCGCGGCGATCGCCCGCCTCTTCCCGTTCATCCGCGCCGATCGCCGGGCGACGGTCGCGCGCCAGAGCCGGCTCGTCGTCGCCCTGTGGGCGGCGCTCGTCGCCGCCGGCCTCGCCTGGGTCGACGGCTTCGCCTACCTCCTCGTCGCATGGCCGATCGCACATGTGTTTTTGGGCTTCTACCTCATGGCCGAGCACACGGGCCTGGCGAACGAGGGCACCCAGCTCGAGCGCACGCGATCGATCGAGAGTAACGCCGTTGTTCGGTGGTTGATGTGGAACATGCCCTTGCACGCGGCGCACCACGCCTACCCAGCGGTACCGTTCCACAGCGTCCCCGCGCTCCACCGACACCTCAGGCCCGAACTCGAGCATATCGCCCGCGGCTACGCGGCCTTCCACGCGGAGGCCCTCGCCCGCGCGCTCCGCCTCCGCTGACGAGCGCGGATGCCCGGTGAAAAAGCCGCGCGATGGGATGATCTGAGGGCGCTGTTGGTGCAACACTAGATCACGCCGTGGCTGCGCAATCCGACGAGAAGGGCGGCGATGACGTCTGGGCGAGCATCGTCGCCAAGCTCATCGACCCGGAGACCGGCGCCAAGCCGGTGCTCACCGACGCCGGCGATCTCGCGGCCGCTGGCCGCCGCCTCAGCCCCTTCGCCCGCGGCGGCCACGGCCGCGGGCGTCAGCTCAACCTCGAGCTGGTGCCGCACCAAGGGTCGCTCGTCCGCAGCGAACGCGAGGTGCTCCGCGCCCTCGAGCCGGCCCTCGCCCGCGCGCGCCTGAACGGGGTCGAGTCCTTCTCCTGCCGCCACCAGAGCCCGGGCCTGCGCCTCACCTTCGTCGGCGCCAAGGTCGACGCCGATGTCCTCGCCGAGGTGACCGCGACGGTCGAGCGCCTCTACCAGCGCGGCCTCGTCTCGCGCGCGATCGGCTGCGTGTACGAGCCCGACGTCCACACCTTCGGGGGGCCGGCCGCCTGCCTCGCGCTCCTCCGCTACTTCGACGCCGACACCACGGCGTGGCTGACCTGGGAGCGCAACTTCGCCGAGCAGCCGCCCTTCCCCGCCGCCACCCTCGCCTTCGCGGTCATCGACGACCTCTACAGCCGCAGCCTCCAGAGCCGGTCGGAGGTCGCCAGCGCCTGGGTCGCGCTCGCCAAGCGCTACCGTGCCTACCGCGGCGTCGAGCCGCCGACGAAGGCCGCGAGCCTGTCGAGCCTGATCGCGGCCGGCGGCGCGCGAGCCGGGACGATCACACGGGCCTACGTTCTCGCCAACCAGCGCCTGTGCGGCGACCTCCGGAAGATCGAACTCGACGGCGAGCTCCGGGTCAGCCGCCGCCGCCTCCTGACGATGGTCGCGGACCTCCACTGCAACCGCCTCCGCCTCCTCCCGGATGAGATCGTCGGGATGGCGCGGGCGCGCGCGGCCTCCCTCCGCGGCGACCCCGACGCCGCCTTCGAGGCCGGCTGATCCTCCGCTGGTTGTGATTGCGATCGGCGGCCGCCGACGCCTACAATTTCTTCGATGGGTTGGATTCGTTGGTCGGGTGGTGGTCTCTCTCTCTTCGCGCTCGGCGCCCTCGCGGGCTGCTCCGGCGATGACATGGCGTCGACGTCGCTCACCTCGACAGGGGTGACGATGACCTCGCCGACGGGCGCCACGGCGACCGCGACGACGACCGAGGGCAGCTCGTCAGGCTCGTCCGGCACGGCGACCGAGAGCGGCGGCAGCGAGAGCGCCGGCGAGACGACGTCGACGACCGGCGAGACGACGACGACGACCGCGAGCACCACCGACACGACCACCGACACCGGGACGACCGGCGGCCTGATGTGCACCGACGCCGACTGCGGCGCCGGCGAGTGGTGCAACCCCGACAGCGGCGAGTGCGAGCCCGGCTGCAACGACGACGACGACTGCCAGAACCAGACGCTCTGCGACGTCGACTCGCACACCTGCAAGGGCTGCCTCATCGACGGCGACTGCGCCCTCGGGACGATCTGCGTCGAGAGCGAGTGCATCCCCGGCTGCAACGACGAGCAGCCGTGCGCCGGCGGCCTCGCGTGCTGCGACGGCCAGTGCTACGACCTCCTCGGCGACCTCGACAACTGCGGCGAGTGCGGGGTCCCCTGCGAGGCCTTCCCCAACGCGATCCCGACCTGCGAGCTCAGCATGTGCGTCTTCGGCCCGTGCGAGGACGGCTTCAGCGACTGCGACGGCAACCCCGACAACGGCTGCGAGGTCGACGGCGAGTGCGCCTGCGATCCGGGCTCGACGATCGACTGCTACACCGGCCCGCAGGGGACCAAGGACAAGGGGATCTGCAAGAGCGGCCTGGCGACCTGCAACGCCGAGGGCACGGCCTACGGCGCCTGCGAGAACCAGGTGCTCCCCAACGCGATCGACATCTGCGCCAACAACCTCGACGACAACTGCGACGGCGACGTCGACGAGGACCCGGACAGCGACAACGACGGCTGGACCGTGTGCGGCGGCGACTGCTGCGACGAGATCGGCCCCAACTGCCTCAACCCCGAGCTCGTCAACCCCGGCGCCTTCGAGGTCGGCGACAACATGGTCGACGACGACTGCGACGGCACCAAGGACAACGCCGTCCCGCTCTGCGACGGCGGCCTCGCCAGCAACTCGGGCAACGCCCTCGACTACGCCAAGGCGATCGACCTCTGCCAGTTCACGACCGAGAACCCGCCGCTCTCCGAGAAGAAGTGGGGCGTGATCTCGGGCGCGCTGACCCGGGCCAACGGCAGCGGCACGCCAAACTCGAACTCGCGATCGATCCGCGACAAGTTCGGGACCAACAACCCGGCGAAGAAGGGCCAGCGCCTCGCGGTCCTGTCGTCGGGCTACGCCGCCGCCCCGGGGCAGACCAACCCCAACTACGCCGCCTTCCAGACCGGCGTCAACACGGGGACCTCGAGCCCGGCGCCCGCCGACTGGCTCGCGGCCAACGGCGGCTCGTTCCCCAACGCCCCCGGCTGCCCGGGCGCCGCCGGGACCACCGCCTACAACCCGGTCCAGCTCAAGCTGCGGATCCGCGTGCCGACCAACGCCAACTCGTTCTCGGCGAAGATGTTCTTCTACTCGGCCGAGTACCCCGAGTACGTCTGCACCTCGTTCAACGACTTCTTCGTCACCCTCGTCGACTCCAGCGACCCCGAGAACCCGGCCGACAAGAACATCGCGATCTACGAGAACAACAACCAGACCTGGCCGGTCGGGGTCAACCTCGTGAAGAGCGC
>JAGQIT010000253.1:4641-11663 GCA_020431135.1 Myxococcales bacterium
CGGCACCGGCTTCGACGTCAACGCCTCGGCCTGCGGCTACAACGGCTACACCGGCGGCGGCACGGGCTGGCTGACGATGTCCGGCAACGTCACCCCCGGCGAGACCATGGAGATCCGCTTCACGATCTGGGACACCGGCGACAGCGTCTGGGACTCGCTCGTGCTCCTCGACTCGTGGGAGTGGTCGGTCCAGGCCGCCCAGCCCGGCATCCAGCCCGGCTGATCCGAGCGGCGCAGGGGCGCGCTCGGCCCTCGCGCCCGGCTCTGGCTCGCGGCGCGCCGCCCTACTGGACGATCGGCGCGCCGCCGTAGGTCAGCTCGACGTAGTTCCCCGGCGGGAAGTCGCTCGCCGGGAAGACCTCCGTCTCCCCGTTCGGCCAGCGCACCTCGACCTCGTAGTCGCAGCCGAGGTCGCCGACGCCGAAGTGGAGCGTGCGGCTGTCGATCGACGTGTAGGTGCCGCGGCCGGTCTTGACCTCGCGGGCGATCGTCCAGCCGGCGAAGCGCAGGGCGACCCGCGCCCCGATCGCGTCGCGGTTGATCGCGTCGCCGTCGCCGCGCAGGCGGACCGCGAGCCAGGCGTTGTCCTGGCCGACGTCGTTGCGGAAGAGGAAGTTCGGCCGGCCGCCGCCGCCGTTGTCGCGGCCGCCGACCAGGAGGTCGAGGTCGCCGTCGCCGTCGATGTCCGACCAGGCGTGGTTCTGCCCGGCCTTCATCCGGTTCCACGGGTCGCCGCTCTGGTTTATCCCGCTGAAGGGGCCGACGCTGCTAAACGAGCCGTCGGCCTCCTGGTGCATGAGGCCGAACCACGACTTCTGCTCGACGTCGCTGTAGTTGCCCTCGTACTTCTTGTCGCGGGTGACCGCGAGGTCGAGGCGGCCGTCGTTGTCGAAGTCGATCATCGACGCGTCGATGTCGCCCTCGTTGAAGGGGAGGCCGCGGGCGAGGAACTCGTTGACCAGCGCGTAGCCGCCGGCCGGCCCCTGGTTGATGAGGAGCTGGCTCGGATCGGACCAGGTGCGCTTGTAGTCGCTGCTCACGGGGTGGGAGATCGTCGCCAGGTAGACGTCCGGGAGGCCGTCGCCGTTGACGTCCTCGCACTGGATGCCGAAGCCGTTGGAGCCGACGTACTCGCCCGGGCCCTTGTCGGGCTCCGGGTCGACGCCGTTGCCGGTCGCCGCGAGGAAGTAGTTGCCGGTCGCCAGCGAGGCGAAGCCCCGGTCGACGCCGACCTCCGTGAACTTGCCAGCGCCGTCGTTGAGCCAAAGGTGGTTGAGGCCGTTGAAGACCGACACGCCGTAGGTCGAGACGAGGATGTCGAGGTCGCCGTCGTCGTCGATGTCGCACGCGACGCTGCCGTTGCTCGGCTGGGCCTGGCCGCCGGCGAGGTAGACGACGCTGACGTCCTGGAAGGTGCCGTCGCCGAAGCCGAAGAAGAGCTGGTCGGGGACGTTGTAGCTGGTGTGGCCGTTGCCGACGAAGATGTCGAGGGTCGCGTCGCCGTTGAAGTCGGCCATCACCGCGTTGCCGGCGCGGCGGCTGACCTCGACGCCGGACGCCGCGAGCGGCGTGAAGTGGCCGTCGCCGTCGTTGAGGAGGAGCTGGTTCGTGAGCCCGGGGAGGTCGACGTCGAGGCCGGCGAAGCAGTCCTGATCGCCGTCGTTGTCGACGTCGCCGAAGACGAAGAAGCCGGCCTGGACGTCGCGCAGGCCGCTCTCGTCGCTGAAGTGGGTGAAGGTGCCGTCGCCGTTGCTGAGGTAGACGAGGTGCTCGAAGGGGACGCCGGCGAGCGGGTTCGGGTAGAGCGAGTGGGCGACGACGTCGTCGAGGCCGTCGCCGTTGATGTCGGCGAAGGCGAGGCGGCTGTGGTCGTTGATCGGGATCGCCTCGGGCGGGTCCTCGACGAAGTTGTCGACGCGGATCCCGCTGGCGTCGCTGATGTCGGTGAAGAAGCCCTCGCCGATCGCCTGCACCGCCTGCGGCTCGCACTCGAAGGGCGCCGCCGTCGTCCCGGTGCCGCCGGTGCCCTCGGTGCCCTCGGTCGCCGCCGTCGTCCCCGTACCTGTCCCTTCGGTCGACGCCGTCGTCCCTGTCCCTTCGGTCGCGCTCGCGCTCGCGCTCGCGTCCGAGTCTCCGGCGCCGCCGCTGCACGCCGCGGCGAGGGTGAGGGCGGCGAGCGAGGCGAGCGCGGTCGAGCGGATCATCAGAAACGACGGTAGCAGAGCGCCCCCGCCCCGCGAAGCGGTCGCGCGACCCCACACCTGCGATCGCCGGGGCGCCGGCCGCCCAGGCGGCGCCGTCGCTGATACGCTGGCGCAGATGCATGACGAGCCGCGCCCCGCAGACGCGCCGACGCGCCCGAGCCCGAGCCCGAGCCCGAGCCCGAGCCCGAGCCCGGAAAGGCCCGGCCTCCTCGCCCTCCTCTTCGGCACCTCGGCGCCCGTCGACCGGCCGACCTACGCCAAGGTCGGCGCCGCCCTGATGCTCCTCAAGTACGGCCTCGACGCCGGCCTCATCTACGCGACGACCGGCCACGTGTGGATGCCCTACGAGTACCTCAGCCCGGCCCTGTCGACGCGGACGGCGATCCTCGAGGGCGGCAACGAGCTGGTCCTCGCGCTCCTCGTCGTCCTCACCCTCCCCTTCCTGTGGATCGGCCTGTCGATGAGCCTGCGCCGGGCCGTCGACGCCGGCAAGCCGGCGACCCTCGCCCTCCTCTTCCTCGTCCCCGGCCTCAACTACCTGCTGATGCTCCTCCTCGCCGCGCTGCCGAGCGCGCCGCCGAAGGACTGGCGCCGAGCGGCGGCCGAGCTCCACCCCCGCGGGAAGATCCTCGCCGCGCTCTACGGCATCCTCGCCGGGCTCGGCCTCGCCGTCGGCCTCACGCTCTTCGCGACCCTGGTCGTCGGCACCTACGGGTCGATGCTCTTCTTCGTCACCCCGGGGCTGATCGGCGCGTTCGCGAGCTGGTTCTTCAACCGCGACGCCAAGCGCGGGCTCGGGGCGTCGATCGGCGTCGCCTCCCTGGCGATCGCGATCGCCGGCGCGTCGCTCCTGCTCTTCGCGATCGAGGGGGCGATCTGCCTGATGATGGCGATGCCGATCGCCCTCGTCCTCGGGATCATCGGCGCCGTCCTCGGCCGGTCGATGGCCGCCTTCACGCGCAGCGCCGTGACCCATCTCCTGATCGTCGGCGCGGCCATGCCGGCGCTGATGGCCGTCGAGGCCGGGACCGCGGCGCCGCTGCGCGAGCGCGAGGTGGCGACGAGCGTCGTCATCGACGCGTCGCCGGCCGCGGTCTGGCCGAACGTCGTCGGCTTCGCCGACCTCGACGCGCCGCCGGCGTGGATCTACGCGGCCGGCGTCGCCTACCCGCAGCGCGCGCGCATCGACGGCGAGGGCGTCGGCGCGGTGCGTCACTGCGAGTTCACGACCGGCGCCTTCGTCGAGCCGATCACCGCCTGGGAGCCCGGCCGCCGCCTCGCCTTCGACGTCGACTCGCAGCCGCCGCCGATGCACGAGTGGAGCCCCTACAAGCACGTCCACCCGCCGCACCTCGACGGCTACCTCCGCTCGCGCCGCGGCGAGTTCCGCCTCATCGACCTCGGCGACGGGCGCACGCGCCTCGAGGGGAGCACCTGGTACACGCTCGACCTCGGGCCGTCGACGTACTGGGCGCTGTGGTCGGACGCGCTGATCCACGGGATCCACGGCCGCGTCCTCGAGCACATCAAGGGGCTCAGCGAGCGCGGCCACGTCAGCGTCCCGGCGGCCCGCGACGACGTGCGGCTCGACTGACGACACGCGGCGCGTCGCCTGATCATCGCCAGCTCGCCGACGGCACGCGCCCGCGCACGCGTTCTGAGTCCACGTCTGCACTGCGCCGCTCCGCGCCGCTCGCCGCCGACACGCAGGCGGGCGCGAGAGCCACAGGCGCACCCGCGCTCTCGCTCGCGGCCTGGAGTCAGCGGTCGACCCTCGCCGATCGCTGCGCCCAACTGACGCGGCGGTCGCGCGACGCCCGAAGAACGCCGGCGCTCCTGCGCGATTCCCTCGGTGCAGGTGCCCTCGTCGCCCACGACGAAGCGCGAGCGATTGACCCGCGCTCACCCGTGCTTCGCACCTGTCGCGCCGCGCCGCGACGCACCCCAGCGCGGGCGATTGACGCTGCCGCGTCGCGCGAGTATCGAGAGCCATGCGGATCGCAGCCATCTGCGGCAGCCTCCAGGCGCGCTCGCGCAACCGGGCGCTCCTCGAGCGCGCCGCGGCCGTCGCCCCGGCGGGCGTCGAGGTCGTCCTCAGCGACGCGCTCGGCGAGCTCCCCCTCTTCAACCCCGACATCGAGGCCGCCGGCGAGACGCCGGCCGCGGTCGCCGCGTGGCGGCGCGACGTCAGCGACAGCGACGCGCTCCTCATCGCCTGCCCCGAGTACGGGCACAGCCTCCCCGGCGCCCTGAAGAACGGCGTCGACTGGCTGATCGGCAGCGGCGAGCTCGACCGCAAGCCGGTCGCGATCACGGCCTCGGTCCCGCACGAGAGCCGCGGCGCCCGCGGCCTCCAGGCGCTCTGGGACACGCTCCAGGCCGTCGCTGCGATCGTCGCCTGGCGCAACGCCATCGTCGACGGGCCCGAGGTCGACGCGCGGCTCGCCGCGCTGCTGCGCGAGCTCGCCGCGGCCACGGCCGCGGCGGCCGACGAGGCCTGATCCCGCAGCCCGTCAGCTTCACTCACAAGACATGTCGTTCTAGACAGGTCGATGGGAACCGAGCCCCTCCGCCTGCCTGTGCTTCGGTGGACGCGGTCTGAGTCGCGCAGGCTGCTCCGACCGCGTCCTCGCGGCCTGAGCCTCGAATGTCGACTCAGACAGGTCGTCGCTGCGAGGAGCCGAGCAGGGCCTCGCCGCCACACATGTCTCCCTGGAAGACCGTCGCGGCGCGCGAGCCGAGCCGAGCCGAGCCCGCGACTCCTGCCGCGTGCGCCTACTTGCGCCGCAGCGGCCGCATCATCGGCCGCAGCGGGTGCTTGCCTGCCTTGAGGAAGAACTCGCCCTCGTCCAGCCCCCAGGGACGCGCCGCGTCGACGTCCCCCGCGGACTCGACGTCGTCGACGATCACCGCCCCGTCCGCGAAGGCGAAGCTCGCCCGGTAGCGCGAGGTCTCCTTGCCGTCCGAGCTGCTGAAGTCGTGAGTGTGGAGGATCCGGCCGGTGCACGCGGGGCCGTCGGGGCCGCGGGCGCAGACGATCACGCCCGCCTGATCGTAGGTCGCCTCGCCGGGGAGCTCCTCGTCCTCGTCGAGGCCGTAGGGGCTCCAGTCGCGCTCGTAGTTGTGATCCTTGAACTCGAAGACGACGTAGCGCCCCTCGCCGGCGGCGCCCGGGATCAGCCTGCTGCTGAGGTCGTCCATCCCCTGATCGACCTCGGTGCCGTGCTGGGCGAGCAGCGGCTCGGCGAAGATCGACCAGCCGTCGGCGCCGCGGACCACGGGGTGCCAACACTCGAGGATCCCCGCATCGCCGATCTGGAGCATGGCGAAGCCGCCGTCGCCCGCGGGCTTGGCGACCAGCTCGCAGTCGCTCGTCCCGCACAGGGACTCCGCCTCGGCGAAGGCGCAGAGCGCCGCCTCATCCGCGAGGCCCGACCTCATCACCCGGAGGCCGCGGCCGCCGTCGCCGTCGCCGTCGCCCGAGACTGCCGGGGCCGGAGCCGGGGCCGGGTCGCCCTCGCCGGCGCTCACCGGCGCGTCGTCGATGAGCGCGTCGAGGCGCGCCTGCACGGTCTCGTTCGGGCGCGCCGCGACCGAGCGCTGATAGGCGTCGATCGCCGCCTCGCGGTCCCCCTTCTCCTCGGCGATCCGCCCGAGGTTGTAGAGCAGCATGCCGCGGCGCCGCTCCTCGCTCGCGCCCTTCAGCGCCCGCAGGGTCATCGCCTGCGCCTTCTTCAGATCCCCGGCCTTGAACGCCGCCCAGCCGAGCTCGCCGAGGGCCGGGCCGTAGTGGGGATCGATGGCGAGGAGCCCCTCATAGCGGGCGACGCCGCCGGCGTAGTCGCCCTCCTTGACCAGGCGCCGGCCCTCGTTGAGGGCGTCGCGCAGCGCCTCCCGGGTCTCGCGCAGCTCGTCGTCGGACTTCTTCGCCAGGACCTTCGTCGGCGCCCTGGTGTCGGCGCCGCCCGCGGTCGCGGGCCTCGTCTCCGTCGTCTCCGCCGCCTTGGCCTCGGCAGCCTTCGTCGAGATCGCCGCCGCGGGGGCGGGCTCCGCAGGCTTCGAGCCGCCGCAGGCCGCGAGGAGCAGGAGCGCGGGGACCAACGTGGGGACGACGAGCGGGCGCACGGAGCCATCCTAGCAGCCTGCGGCCGCGCTCCCGCGCCGCCGGACAGCTCGACTCATTCGCGCGCGCCCGCCTCGACCCTGTTCTCTCGGTCAGGACATAGGCCTCTCGACGCGGGATCGCGCCGTCGTACGACAGCCGCCCGCGCGAACCCGCGCACCCGCGCGCCCGCGGTCCCGCGTCAGCGATCGCGGCGAGGCGGCCGTCGAACAAACATGTCCAATTGGACACATAACACTGCGGCGACCGGGGCGAGCCGCGGAGCGCGGGGCCTTCGCTCCCGCGGACGCAGAGGCAGACCCTCAACGGCGCCGCGCCACGACTCACTGCGCCGGGGCGAGCCGCAGAGCGCGGGGCCCGTCGGTCGACTCGACCTCGATCCCGCGGACGCGGCGGCACACGATCGACGGCGCCGCGCCGCGGCTCACTGCGCCGGGGCCCGTCGGTCGACTCGATCTCGATCCCGCGGACGCGGCGGCACACGATCGACGGCGCCGCGCCGCGGCTCACTGCGCCGGGGCGAGCCGCGGATCGCGGGGCCCGTCGGTCGACTCGACCTCGATCCCGTGGGCGTGGAGGTAGGCGACGCCGTTCTCGCCGGCGTAGCCGTCGGCGACGACGATCACCTTGGTGATCCCCGCGTGGTGGATCAGCTTGGCGCAGAGGATGCACGGCTCGCCGGTGACGATGATCCA
>JAGQIT010000254.1 GCA_020431135.1 Myxococcales bacterium
TCGCCGCGGGCGTCCGCGCACGGGCGCAGCTCGGGCGCGCGCGCGCCTCGGTGCGCGTCGAGGAGGCCCGCCGAGCAGCGCGCGCGGAGGCGGTCGATGCCGCTGGATCGCGCTTGGATCGCGCTTGACAGCGATCCCCGCCGCGACCTACCACGGCCGCGCATGTATCTCTTTGATCCCGACGAGCTCCACGAGATCGCCAAGGCCTCCCTCGACGCCGGCGATCGCCCGGCGATCATCGACGCCGTCACCCGCGAGCTCAAGGCCCGCTACCCCGAGCACATCAACGACGGGGTCCCGTGGCTCTACAACAACGCCGGCGGGGCGATGGGGCAGATGAAGCTGCTCCACTGCTCGCTGCGCGAGTACATCCTGATCTTCGGCACGCCGATCGGCACCGAGGGGCACTCGGGGCGCTACTCGACCGAGGTCTACGACTTCATGCTCGACGGCGAGATGTGGTGCTCGGCCGCCGACAACACCGAGCGCGCGATCTTCCGCCCGGGCGACGCCGCCTACCTCGGCTCGTCGCGGGCGAAGGGCTACCGGATCCCCGACCACGGGTGGATGCTCGAGTACTCGCGCGGGTGGATCCCGACGATGCTCCCCTTCGGCCTCGCCGACTCGCTCGTCTCGACCCTCGACGTCCGGACCCTCGGGCGGACGATCTGGCACTACGGGGCGATGACGACGCGCAACCTCCTCCGCGGCAAGATCTGAGCGCGGCGTTGTTGTGTCGCACCCGACGTCGCGACATTGCGTCGCTGCGGGTTGCCAGAACGTTGTAGGTGGCTAGAAAGACGCTCGGCACAGAGTGTGCAAAAGCGGGGCCGAGCCCGAACTCGGGCTGGAGATGTCCCCATGCGAACGCGCCCCCTCGTCACCTCCGCCGCGCTCCTCCTCGCCGCGCTCGTCGCCCCCGGCTGCATCCTCGACAACCCGGCCTTTGACGAGCTGACGATCGGCGAGGTGACGCTCAGCGACAGCGACAGCGGCGTCAGCGACAGCGGCGACACCGACGGCGCGGGCAGCTACGGGACGAGCCTCAGCGGGGGGGCGAGCGCGGGCGAGACGGACAGCGGCGGGACGACCGGCGACGTCAGCGGCAGCGCGGGCGAGAGCGAGGGGACGACGACGGGCCTCGGCACCGACGGGACGACCTCTGACGCGAGCGCGAGCAGCACCGACACCGGCGACGCGACGACCGACACGGGCGACACGACGGACACGGGCGAGACCGGCGACACGACGGGCGGGCCGGAGTCGATGGAGCTCAAGCACTACACCGACGGGACCTGCGACACGACCTTCTGGTGCCAGCCGATGGGCAACCCGGCGCCCGCCGTCAACCTCGCCGTCGAGTGCTTCGACTCCGGGCTCACGCCGCCCTATGTCGTCGACCGCGTCGACTTCCAGGTCTTCAAGACCCTCGGTAACGCGCCCGTCGAGCTCCACGTCTACGAGTACAACGAGCAGTTCAACGCGCCGAAGCTCGAGCCGGCGACGAAGCAGTGGTACGGGATGATCGGCGGCAACGGAGGCGTCTTCTCGGAGGCGATCGACCCCGTCGTCATCAACACCGCGAAGGTCTGCGTCGGCGTTCTCTCGGGCGACAACCAGAGCCAGCTCGGCGTCGCCGCCAACGGCGTGAAGCCGCCCCTCGGGCAGTCGTTCCTCGGCGGCAGCGGGTCGTGCATGCTCGGCACTCACACTGACGTCGCCAACTTCATGGGCGCGAGCACGTGGTGCATGAGCGCCTGGGTGCGAGAGGAGTAGGTCGCTCGCCGCGGGTCGCTGGCGCGGGTCCTCATCGCGGGGGGATCGCCGCGCGCCCACCGGGCTCCTCGGAACCGGGACTCGTCGCGTGGTCACGTCATCGCCGGCGGTCCGGTGGCGTCGTCGTCGTGGAGGCCAGGGGGCGGGTCGCAGCCGGCGCGCCCGCGCCCATTTGACGGCCTTTTGGCGGCCGTTGAGCGCAGACCGCAGGGGGACGGCAGGGGCCGCAGCGGGCCCGCAGGCGCGGAGCGGGCGGTGTTTGCTCCGCCTTTACGCGCACCTCGGAGAACATCGAGTACCCTCGCCGGGTCTCGGACCTCATGACGCTCCGCCCGCTCCACGCCGCGCTCCTCGCCGTCGCCCTCGCTGGTGGCTGCGGCGGCGCGTCGGCGGGCGGTGAGCAGGGCGAGGGCGGCAAGGGCGGAAAGAGCGGCTGGGGCGGCAAGGGCGGCAAGGGCGACTGGGGCGGCAAGGGCGGAAAAGGCGGCGCGAAGGGGGAGGACGCCCTCCCGGTCGCCGTGATCCACGCGACCCCCGCGACCGTCGAGCGCTTCTACCGGACCTCCGGGACCCTCGAGGCCCTGCGCAGCGCCGACCTCGTCGCCACGCAGGCCGGCGTGATCCTCGACATCTCCGCCGAGGAGGGGGACCACGTCGAGGAGGACCAGGTCCTCGCCCGCCTCGACGGCCGCGCCTTCAAGCTCCAGGCCTCGCGCGACTCGGTCACCGCCAAGAACGCCGAGGCCGAGCTGCGCCGCCTCGAGGCGATCGCCGCCCTCGACGCGGTCTCGCGCGAGGAGCTCGACAAGCAGCGCTACGCCGTCGAGCAGGCGCTCGCCAGCGTCAAGGTCTCGCGCCACCAGGTCGCCCAGACCAAGGTCTTCGCCCCCTTCTCCGGGACGATCGTCGCCCGCCACGTCGACGTCGGCAACATGGCGACCCAGGCGACGCCGCTCTTCTCGATCGCCGACATGTCGAAGCTCGACCTCGACCTCCACATCCCCGAGGCCGAGGCCGGCGAGGTCCAGGTCGGCTCGGAGGTCGACCTCGAGCTCCTCGACGGCAGCACCTTCCGCGCCAAGGTGATCCGCCGGGCGCCGATCGTCGACGCCCTCACCGGCACCGTGAAGTTCGTCGCCCGCGCCGAGGAATTCCCGAGCGCGGCGATCCCCGGCGCGTTCACCCGGGCCAAGGTCCGGGTCGCCGCGCGCGAGGCCGGGCTCAGCCTGCCGAACGAGGCGATCTTCGACTACGAGGGCAAGCCGCACGTGTACACGGTCGAGGCCGGCAAGGTCCGCCGCGTCCAGGTCGAGCTCGGCCTGCGCGGCGAGGCCCGCGTCGAGATCACCGGCGGCCTCGACCCCAGCGCCCAGGTGATCGCCGACGCCGGCCGCGGGATCGTCGAGGGAATGCCGGTGCGGCCGCTCTCCGAAGACGGGAGCGCGGGCGAGACCGGAGCCGCCGGGGCCCTCGGCGGCGGCAAGGGCAAGGGCGACGGCGCGGGCGCAGGTGCCGGTCCAGGTGCCCGACGCGGCAAGCGGGGCGAAGGCAAGTCCAAGGAAGCGGGAGCGGGCAAGGGGAAGGAGAACTAGGTTGGCGGTCCTCGGCGGATGGATCGCCGGCTCGGTCGCACGCCCCGTCACGACGACGATGGCGACCCTCGCCGTCCTCGTCTTCGGCCTCGTCGCCCTCCTGCGCCTGCCGGTCGCGCTCCTCCCGGACCTCTCCTACCCGAGCCTGACGGTCCAGACCGAGTACCCCGACGCGGCGCCGACCGA
>JAGQIT010000255.1 GCA_020431135.1 Myxococcales bacterium
CAGTCCTGGACGGTCGGCGAGCTCCTCAGCTGGACCACCGATCGCTTCCGGCAGGTCGGCATCGACGAGGCGCGGGTGGACGCCGAGCACCTCCTCGCGCTCGCCCTCGGCTGCAAGCGCTTCGACCTCTACGTCCAGCATGCGCGCCTCCTCGGCGAGGCCGAGCGCGCCCCCTTCCGCGAGCTGGTCAAGCGCCGCCTCGCCCGCGAGCCGGTCGCCTACATCGCCGGCACGCGAGGCTTCCACGCCCTCGACCTCGACCTCGCGGTCGATCGCCGGGTGCTGATCCCGCGGCCGGAGACCGAGCACCTGGTCGACTGGCTCCTCGAGGAGCTGCCGGGGCGCCGCCGACCCGCGCCGCCGGTCGACGACCTCGACGAGGCGAGCGACGCCGAAGCGAGTGAAGGCGACGCGGCCGAGGCGAGCGTCGAACTCGAGCCCGCGAGCGTCGAGCCCGAGGCGCCCGCCGAGCCGACGCCGCCGGTCCACGTCCTCGAGGGCTACCTGCGCTTCGCCGGCGCCTGCGATCCCGGGACCACGGTGACGATCGCCGCGGTCGGCGATGTCCTCCTCCATCAAGAGCTGCAGCGCCAGGCCTACGCGGCGAAGGAGCGCCACCTCGCGCTCTGGGGCGGCGTCGTCGACCTGCTCAAGCGGGCCGATCTCACCTACGCCAACCTCGAGGGGCCGATGGCCGCCGGCATCGACAAGAACGGCGACGACGTCGGCGACCCCGGCGAGGTCTTCGACAAGGTCGTCTACAGCGCCTACCCGCGCTTCAACTTCCACCCGAGCGTCGCCGTCGACCTCAAGCGCTCGGGCTTCGACGTCGTCTCAACCGCCAACAACCACGCCCTCGATCGCCAGGCGATCGGCGTCGACAGGACCATCGACGCCCTGCGCAAGGCCGGCCTGCGCTACACCGGCACCCGCCGCAGCGACGAGCCCGACGCCGCCTGGCACACGGTCCTCCGCGCCGGCGGCCTGAAGATCGCCTTCATCGCCTGCACCGACCTCCTCAACGTCCGCCCCGACGCCGGCGGCCAGGTGCTCCGCTGCCGCGGCAAGGCCTTCGAGCGCGAACTCCACAAGCTCGTCAAGACCCGGGGCATCGACGCGGTGATCGTCACGCCGCACTGGGGGAAGGAGTACGCCCCCGAGCCGCGCGAGCGCGAGATCGACCTCGCCCACCGCTGGGCCGAGGCCGGCGCGACGGCGATCCTCGGCTCGCACCCGCACGTCCTCCAGCCGTGGGAGCGCTACGCCGCCGAGGACGGCCGCGAGGTGCTCATCCACTACTCCCTCGGCAACTTCGCCAGCCACCAGCCCGAGCTCCCGAAGCGCTCGACCGTCCTCCTCTACCTCGGCCTGCGCAAGGGCGACGACGGGAGCACGCGGGTCGTCGGCGCCCGCTACCTGCCGCTCCACGTCCGCCAAGAGGGCGAGGAGTTCTTCGTCGAGGCGATCGATCGCGTCGGCGGACCGGCGGACGCGCGGGCGCTGATCGTCGACATGTACGGCCCCGGCAACCTCCTCGGCGCCGATGAGCCCGTCGAGGTCGCGCCGCACTGCGATCCGGCGTGGCGCCCCGCGCCTGCGCCCACGACGGACGACGGCGCGGCCTAGCCTGTCCAATCAGACACATGTCTGTTTAGACAGGTGTTACGCGGACGTCAGCCGGCCGCGGCCCGCCGCAGGCGATCGGCGAGCGCCCGGCCGATCCCGATCTCCGGCGGCGCCGCGGCGAGGATCCGCTCGACCGCCAGCGCGTCGAGGGTGCGCAACCCGGCGAAGAGGCCGCGCGCGTAGCCCTCGAGGCCGCCGTCGAAGGCGAGCCAGCGGACCCCCGCGATCTCCGGATCACGCGGCGCCTCGTCGTCGACGCCGCCCGCGAGCACGCCGACCGTCCGTCCCTCCCCTGCCAAGGCCCGCGCCCGCTCGGCGAGCGCCCCGTTGTCGACGATCTCGAGCCTCGCCCGCGGCGCGTAGTGGCGGTGACGGAGCCCAGGCGAGCGCTCCGGCGCGATCGCGGCGCCGTCCACAAGCCCCGGGAGATGGGCGCTGAGCGCCTCGCGGGCGATCGCCCCCTGGCGCAGGAGCAGCGGCGGCCCGCCGCGATCGAGCTCGCTGAGATCGACGACCGTCGACTCGATCCCGTGCGCGGTCGGCCCGCCGTCGACGATCAGATCGATCCGCCCGTCGAGATCCGCGAGAACGTGCTCAGCCCGCGTCGGGCTCGGCCGCCCGGAGCGGTTGGCCGAGGGCGCCGCGAGGGGCCGCCCGCAGGCCCGCAGGATCGCCCGCGCGACCGGATGATCCGGGACCCGCACCGCGACCGTCTCGAGGCCAGCGCTGACGATCTCGGGGACCTTGGCCGAGCGCCGCAGGACGAGCGTCAGCGGCCCCGGCCAGAAGATCTCGGCGAGGCGACCCGCGATCGCCGGCGGCGCGTCGACGATCCCGGCGACCGCGGCGTAGTCGGGGACGTGGAGGATCAGCGGGTTGTCGGCGGGGCGCCCCTTGGCGGCGAAAATCCCGGCGACCGCCCGCGGATCGAGGCCGTTCGCCGCGAGGCCGTAGACAGTCTCGGTCGGCAGCGCCACCAGGCCGCCGCCGCGGAGGATCGCGGCCGCGTGGGCGATGGTGTCCGGGCCAGCCGGGCGCACGGGTGTGGTCACCGGCGCACCATAGCAGCCTGCGGCGAGGGCCCCGTGTGCGCTCGCGCAGCCTTCGTCGCACCCGAGCGCCGGGGCGAGACGCCGCCGGTCCAGGGCGTCCGGGCCGTCGCAGCGTCAGGGCTGGAAGGGCCCGCCGAGGATCGTCACGATCCACTCGGCCCCCGCAGCCTGCGACGGCTCCAGCGTCGGCGTGTAGCGGAGGATCAGGACCGCGTGCGCGAGCCCGTTGGCGGTCACCGCCGCCGGCGCGACCGTCGACGCGAGGGCCGTCATCACCGCGTCGACCTCCGCGCTCCGCGGCTGACCCGGGTCGACGCCCGCCGTCGTCGCGTCGCTGTCCGTCGTCGTGGTCTCGTCGCCGCCCGTCGTCGTCCCCTCGCCGACGTCCGGATCGACGAGATCGACGACCCACGGCTCGGGGAGATCCTCCCAGGGCGGGCACCCCTCGCGCAGCGGCTCCGGGTCGCGCCACGTCTCCGGGTGGAGGAGCTCGCCGGCGCCGCCGAAGCGGGCGCCGAGGAAGCCCGCGCCGTTGTGGGCGCTGACCATCGCCACGCGGCCCTCGGGGGCGGGCGGCTCGTAGAAGACGTAGGCGTCCGCCGCCGGCTGCGGCCCGAGCACCGCCGCCGCCCCGCCGATCCCAGCGATGTCCGCCGCGACCGCCCGGGCCTCCGCCTCCGCGACCTTCACCTGCGGGCCGCAGACGACCTGCCAGCCGCGGACGTCGAGGTCGTCGTGGGCGAAGCGGATCACCGTCGCGCACTGGCGCTCGCCGTCATAGAGTTCGGACGCGAGGGCGCTGGCCGCCGACACGCAGTCGTCGAGGAGGGCGTCGGTGTCGAGCACCGTCGTCGCGCTCGCCGTGCCGTCGTCGCCGGCCCCGGTGCAGCCGAGGAGCGCCGCGGCCAACACCGCGAGGAGCGGGCGGACGAGCGGCCCGCGGCGCAAAACCTGCGACCTCTGCCAGAGCCTCGGCACCCCTCGACTATAGCCCCCCGCGCCCGCCTCGCTGCTACCCTCGATCGGTGCGCACCGCGAGCCACGGCGTCGCCCGGGTCCTCCTCGTTCTCCTCGCCGGTCTCCTCAGCGCGCCGCTCCTCGGCTGTCAGGGGGACGACGGCACGAGCGCGAGCGCCGGCGACACCACCGGCCTGCCCGTCGTCGCCCTCGATCTCCCGGACATCAACCCGTCGTCGCCCACCTACGGCTCGACGGTCTCGCCGCGCGACTACCTCGAGCGGGTCAGCGGGTGGTTCTTCCTCCACTCGACGTGAAGCTACTGCCGTGACCAGGTCGGTCACCTCGCCTCGCTCCAGGCCGAGCTCGCGAGCGAGCGCCCGGAGCTCGACATCCGTATCCTCGTGGTCAACGACTACGGCTACGAGGCCGAGGTCGACATCGCCGTCGACGGCCACGATCTGCCGTTCCTCCAGGAGCCCGACGACGGCCTCGGCGACGCCTGGGCGGTCACCTACCGCGACGTCGTCATCCTCGACGCCGACAACCACGAGGCGGGGGTCTACAACCTCACCGACAACGACCTCGCCGATCCGATCAACCGCTACGCCCTGAAGGCGATGCTCCTCGACGCCGCCGAGTAGGCCGCGTCGCGCAGCCCGGTACACGAAGTCCTGCGCCGACCTCGGCTATCGTCGTCTGTGAACGCGGCCGACGGCTACGCGACGGCTGCGGACAGCCGGGCGGCGCTTCGCCGAGACGACCGAGGCCACGATCGCCGTCCCAGGGGCACCGCCAGGGGCCGATTCGCGCGCGTTCTCGCGCGTCCCCGGGCCGCGCGGCGCCGCCGAGAACAGCCGCAGAGCGCCGCAGAGCTAGGTCAAAGGCGACGCGGGTCCGCGGCTGGCGCCTCCGAAACCCCGTTACACGGCTGATTTGAGGTTTTGTCGGGCGATTCGATTGATATCGCGCGCTTCTCCGAGTAGAACCGCCGACCCGCGCGGTTGCGCGCGCGACGAGGCGATCATGTCGACACGCACCATCATCCTCTCGATCCCCGTCCTCCTCCTCGCAGGCGCCTGCGCCGACCCCGAGGGCGAGAACAACCTCTCCAACTTCAGCGCCACGGCGATCACCGGCGCCTCGGGCGGCAGCGAGTCGTCGATCGGCATCTCCTCGCTCGGGCCGACGTCTGCATCGGCCTCCGCCTCGGCCTCCGCGAGCGCCTCGGCCTCCGCGAGCGCCGGCACCGACAGCAGCGGCGACACCGACGGCACGGCCTCCGACACCGACGGCACCGACACCGATGACACCGACACCGGCGTGATCGACACGGACACGGACGGCACCACCGGCGACACCGACG
>JAGQIT010001532.1 GCA_020431135.1 Myxococcales bacterium
TCAACGTCAAGGGCGGCCAGGCGGTCGATTGGGAGGACATGGCCATTGGGCCAGGCAGCGACCCGGACGACGGGAGCAGCTGGCTCTACTTCGGCGACATCGGCGACAACGCGGAGAAGCGCGACTCGATCGCGATCTACCGCGTGCCCGAGCCCGTCGCCGCCGACGCCAAGGGCGGCGAGGTCGACGTCGACGGCGTCGAGGCCATCACCCTCACGTACCCCGACGGGGCCCACAACGCCGAGACCCTCCTCGTCGATCCCGACGACGGCGAGCTCGTGATCGTCACCAAGGGCGACGTCACGCAGGTCTTCCACCTGGCGGGGCCGATCGCCGCCGGCGCCTACGAGCTCGTCGAGTTCAAGCCGATCAACCTCCCGCTGACGATCACCACCGGCGGCGACGTCTCGCCCCTCGGCGACTTCGTCATCGTCCGCACGTACATCGACGCCAAGCTGTGGATCCGCGCGCCGGGGACCGGCCTCGCCGAGGCCTTCGCCGGCGAGCCGTGCAGCGTCCCCCTCTCCCTCGAGCTCCAGGGCGAGACCCTGGCGATCGCCGACGACGGCGGCGGCTACTACACCCTCAGCGAGAACGTCAGCCAGCCGCTGTGGTGGTTCGCCCGCGACTAGGAGCCGAGCTCCGCGAGAGGCGTCAGCGCGGGCGGGTGAGGACGTCGGTGAGGGCGTCGAGGTCGTCGGCGTCGGCGATCGCGAGGATCGTGTCGCCGGCGGCCAGGCGATCGCCGCCGCGGAGGATCACGAGGCCGTCGCCGACGGCGGGGATCCGCCCGAGGAGGAGGCTCTTGCGCGGGAAGCCGGCCATCGCCGCGATCGCCCGGACGTCCGTGTCGACGACCGCGGCGGTCTCGGGGACGGTGAGCGAGAAGATGTGGACCCGCTCGCCGCGCAGGCTGAGGAGGTCGCTGATCTTCGGGTGCTCGATGTGCGTGAGGATCTGGTTGCGGAGCACCGCCGTCGCGCGGACGAGGTGGCTGACGCCGGCGGCCCGGTAGGACGCCTCGTACTCGGCGTCGCGCATCCTCGCGATCACCCGCGCGACGCCGAGGGTGCGGGCGAGGAGGGCGCAGGCGATGTTGTCGGGGTCGCGGTGCATCAGCGCGAGGACGAGGTCGGCGCGGCGGACCCCCGCCTCCTCGAGGACGTGGATGTCGGTCGCGTCGCCGCAGAGCACGGTCGCGCCGAGCTCGGCGTAGACGTGGTCGCAGACGGCGCTTTCGCGGTCGATGACGACGACGTCGTGGCCGTGCTCGACGAGGCTGCGGGCGACCGCGAAGCCGAGGACGCCGGCGCCGGTGAGGACGATGTAGCGCGGCTTGCGGGCGCCGCTCAGCCGCTCACGCAGGTGCACGCGGCCTCCTCGTGGGGGCTGCCCGCGCAGTCGGCGTACTCGGGCGCGAGCGGCTCGGCGCAGCTCAGGTGGAGGACCTCGACGCCGGCGTCGACCTCGGCGTAGGAGCCGGCGCACGGCGGGTCGCCCTCGCTCAGGAGGAGGGCGGCGACGCAGACCTCGGTGACCTCGCCGAGGCACATCATGGCCTCGCCGTCGTACTCGCCGACGAAGCGATCGCCCCAGCGGCAGGTGACGCTGAGGCCGCTCTCGCCGGTGTACTCGGGGGCGTCGCCGCAGGCCGCCGCGTCGGTGTACTGGGCGCAGTTGAGCTCGGCGACGCACTCGCTCACCTCGGCGTCGTCGCTCAGGTACGCCTCGCAGACGGAGCCGCCGCCGCTCTCGGCGGTGTCGATGCCGGTGAGGTTGCAGGCGATCCCGGCGACGAGCCCGAAGAGGATCCCGGCGACGGGGCGCGGTCGCGCGCGTCGGAGCGGTGCGAGGGGCGTCGCTGGCACGGGCGGAGGATAGCAGGCGGCGGGCCCCGGCGCGTCCGTCCGCGGGGCCGCGACGCGGG
>JAGQIT010000256.1 GCA_020431135.1 Myxococcales bacterium
CGACCTCGGCGTCGCTGCCGGCGAGCACGAGGTCGATGAGCTGGCGCAGCGTCTGCAAGAGCGCCGCGAAGGGGACGCTGCGGTTGTACTGATCGAACTTGCCGGCGACGAAGTGGCCGCGGCGCTCGGCGATCGAGCGCTGGAGCTCGCGGACCAGCGCCGACTTGCCGATCCCCGACGCGCCGGCGATCAGCGCGAGCTCGCAGCGGCCGGCGGCGCAGCGCTCCAGGGCCTCCTCGAGGCGGGCGAGCTCGGCGTCGCGGCCGTAGAGGCGCTCGGGGATGCGGAAGAGCGGCGAGGTGTCGGCGAGGCCGAGGACGAAGTCGTCGTCGATCGCCCCGCGCTCGCGGAGCTGGGCGGCGCAGGCGTCGAGGTCGGAGCGCAGGCCGAGGGCGCTCTGGTAGCGGGCCTCGACGTCCTTGGCGAGGAGGCGGGCGACGATCGCCGCGACGGCCGGCGGGATCGTCGGGTCGACCTCGTCGAGGCGCGGCGGCACCTGGGCGAGGTGGGCGTGGATGAGCTGCAGCGGATCGCTCGAGCGGAACGGCCGGACGCCGGCGAGGAACTCGTAGAAGACGACGCCGAGCGAGTAGAGGTCGGCGCGCGCGTCGATCCCCCGCGGCATCCGCCCGGTCTGCTCGGGCGCCATGTAGGGGAGGGTGCCGACGAGCTCATCCGGGGCGAGGAGTGCCGCGGCCTCGCGGTCGAGGAGGGCCGAGCACGAGAAGTCCGTCAGCTTGATCGTCCCGGTCTCCGGGGCGATGAGGACGTTCTGCGGGTTGACGTCCTTGTGGATGATCCCGCGGCTGTGGACGGCGACGAGGAGGTCGGCGAGGCGGAGCGCCAGCGGCAGGAAGGCGTCGACGCTGAGCTTGCCGCGGACGTGCTCGCGCAGCGACACGGCGCCGAAGTCCTCGCGCAGGAGCGCCGCCTGCGGCTCGGTGTCGACGACGCGGAGCACCTGGACGGCGTCCTCGGGCGGCAGGCGGGCGACGAGCTCCTGCTCGTGGCGGAGCTCGGCGAGGCTGCGGTCGCGGTCGCCGCGGGCGACCTTGAGCACCGCCGTCGTGCCGTCGTCGACGCGGACGCGGTACACGAGGGCGTTCACCCCTTCGCTGAGGAGGCCGAGGATCTCGTAGCCAGCGAAGCGGATCACGACCGAGTTCAGGTGGCCGCCGCGGGTCGGAGGCGCGTGAGCCAGGCGCGTACGCGGGGGAAGTCCGCGAGCTCCGGGGCGTCGGCGGGGAGGAGGGGGGCGCAGGCGAAGTCGGCGACTGTCGGCCGCTCGAGCGCGAGCCAGTCGCGCCCGGCGAGGGCGTCCTCGAGGGCGCGGAGGTCGAGGTCGTCGGCGCGGGCGACCCACGCGTGGACGGCGGCCATCGCCGCCGGCGCGGCGGGGGCCCAGGGCTCGCCGCCGTAGCGGCGCGCGACGTAGAGGAGGGCCGCGAGCGGCTCGTCGAAGCGCGCGCCGCCGTCGGCGAGGAGCGGCGCGGGGAGCTGCGAGGCGTCGGGCATGGTGCGGTAGGGGATCGCGAGGCGCTCGAGGAGGCGCTCTAGGCGTTGTACTTGAGCCGACGCCTGCGCGCCCAGGACGATCTGCGCCGGCGCGGGCTCGACGTCGCCGCGGTCGCGGAGCTCGGTCCCCCGCAGCTCGTCGAATTCGACGACGTTGCCGTCTGGATCGCGGATAAAGCAGATCAGGCGGCGCTCGTCGATCAGCACCGGGCCCTCCGTGAGCTCGACGCCGCGGGCCGCGAGCTCGGCGACCGTCGCCGCCATGTCATCGACGATGAAGGCGACGTGGGTCAGGCCCGGCCACTTCGCGGGCTCGTCCATCAGGACGTTGGCGGGGCCCTCGCGGCGGACGCCGTTGTAGATCAGGTTGAGGCGGACGCCGGAGTCGTTGATCAGCTCGAGGGCGCTGTGTTCGATCAGCGACTCGTCGAAGAGCACGCGAAAGCCGAGAACTCCGTAGAAGCGGACCGCCCGATCGCGGTCGGTCACGCGGATGCCGACGTGGTCGTAGCGGCGGAGCAACATGGTTCGCCAGATGTTCTAGCGCAGTCCGGCCAGGCGCGCGCGGAGGGCCTGCGCGCGCGGTCGAGCATCGACCGTGAATTCGACGAGCAGGAGCCCGCTCTCGCGGTCGTTTGAGCGGACTGCGCCGGGGAACTCGTGCGCGCTCCCGTCGATCGACACGCGCACCGTGAGGACGTCGACAGGGGCGAGCGCCTCGCCCTGGGGGGCGACGACGGCACCGTGCGCGCCGAGGACCCGGACGGTCGCGGGCACGGTCGCCGCGGCGGTGACCAGCTCGGCGGCGAGCTCGACGTCGATCCGCGTGTCGTCGACGTAGCGGTCCGGGCTCGCGAAGTGCTCGCGGATCGAGCGGCCGGCGGCGCGCGGCGGCTGCGGGAGCATGTCGCGGAACAGCGACCACCAGTAGTGGGCGCCGAGGAGGAGCCCGCGGATCGTCGCCTGCCTGCGGCCGGCCTGCCACGCCGGCTCGCAGACGGCGAAGAGATCGCTGGCGTGCTCCATGTCGATCTCGGCGTGGAAGCGGTAGTGCTCCTGGGCCTGGAGGTCGCCCCAGAAGCGCTCGTGCATGTTGCGCGCGAGCATCTCGGCGATGCCGATGTGCGAGTACTCGACGAAGCCGAGGGACGCCGCGCCGACCTCGGGCTCCGAGACCAGCGCGAGGTTGAGGAACGCCTCGTAGGCGCCGGCGATCGCCGGCGGGCACGGCTCGCTCAGCGCCGACGCAGGCACGCCGAGGGCCCGCAGGTAGCCGTCGAAGGTCGCGATGTGCGAGGCTCTGACGTCGCCGCGGCCGTGCTCCTCGCAGACGTTGTCGAAGACCGTCGCGATCCGCGTCGCCGCCGGGCCGATGCGGGCGAGGACCGCGGCGAGCGGCCGCGAGAAGTGCTCGACGTAGTAGCGGTACGGCTGCTGCGAGGCCCGGAACGCCTCGAGCGTCGTCGCCGGATCCCGCATCCAAACGAAGTACGGGTGGACGTCAAAGTCGTACACCCGCGTGATCTGATCCGCGGCCTCGATCACCGAAGCGCTCTGCTCTGCCTGCCTGAGCGCCTCCTGAAGAACCCCCTGCTTCCACTCCATGCCTCACCCCTCGGCGAGACGATGACACAACCGTCGACGGCTTGTCGTCTCGAGAGGACGCGCGACGGTCCCCCTTCGGGGGCGTCTGCAGGCCGCGGTTACGCCATCCGAGCACGCGTGCGCGCGAGACCTCGTCGCCGTCGTGGCGGAGCGTCGCTTGTTCTCGCGCGGCGGTCGTCGACGATCGCCGCGCGAGACATCGCCGCGGTCGCGACGAGCGGATGCTCCGGTCTGTCGATGTCGGCCCCTCGCGGCCGACGAGCGAGCGCGCGTGCGACGTGCGCGGCGGGCTCCTAGACCTCGCCTGTGCGGTCACGCAGCGGCAGCGCGAGCGCCTGCGCGAGCGCCCGGCCGACCGCGATCAGCCAGCCGAGATCGACCATGAGATCGATCCCGTCGTAGGTCGGATCGACGGCAGGGGCGAGGCTCTCCTCGGCGACGACCGTCCAGCGCCCGTCGGCGCCGACGACCTCGACGCTGCGCCGGCTCCAGTCGTCGCTGAGGCGGACCTCGACGGCCGTGAGGGTCGCGCGCGCGAGGTCGGCGTCGCCGCGGCGGTGGAGGCCCGCGGCGCTGGCCGAGGCGACGCAGCCGCGGCGATCCCAGAGCGCGAAGGGCAGCCCGTCGGCGGTCCAGGCGTACCCCCAGGCGGTCGCGTAGAGGACGTCCCAGGCGCCGACGCGGAGGCCCGCGCAGCGGTCGCGGAGGGCGGCGACGAGGTCGTCGCGCTGGGCCTCGCGGACCCACGCGTCGGCGAGGAGCACGAGCCCCGCGCCGACGATCGCGAAGACGCCGACGCGATCGCAGGGCGCGTCGATCGGGCTGCCGAAGCCGCCGACCGCAAGGAGGAGCGCGCCGACCTCAGGGTGCTCGCGCGTGATCGTCTCGGCGAGCTCGCCGGCGTCGACGACCGCGGGCTTCGCAGGCGAGCGCACGGGGGGAGCGTAGCAGCCCCTAGCGGAAGGGATCGCGGCCGCGATCGAGGAGCTGCGCCTCGAAGCGATCGAGGAGCTCGAGCGCGCGGGCCTGGAGGTCGGGGCGGTCGTAGAGCGCGGTGATCTCGTCGCGCAGGCGGCGGGCGTCGAGGTGGTGATCGTGGAGGGTGTCGCGGTCGGGGCCCTCGACCTCGGCGATGCAGGTGACCCAGGCGAAGAGCTCGCGGAGGAGCTCGGCGCGGGTCAGCTCGGGGTCGAGGAGCGCCTCGCGGCTGGTCCGCGTGTCGAGGATCAGGCGGCGCAGCTGCGGCGTCAGGGTCCAGAAGGCGTCGGGGAGGAGGGCGGTCTCCGAGAGGTCCGTCGGCCGCAGGCGCGCGGCGACGCTCTGGTAGAGCGCCGTCCAGCCGCGGGCGACGAGCCAGGCCGTCGCCGCCATCGTCAGCAGCGGGACGATCTCGCCGTTGGCGACGAGGGCCGCGACGGCTACCACGAGGCCGATGATCCAGGCGACCGTCGTGCCGCCGAGGAGGAGCACCGCCGCGACCGCGCCGGCGACGTAGGTCGGCGTCATCGGCCGCGGCGCGGTCAGCTCGAGTTCCCCCGCCTCGACGACCGCGAGCGCCTCCCCGGGCTCTGCTTCGCTCACCGCGGCGATCATAGCAGCCTGGGGGCGCGCAGCGGCTCGCGCTCACGGCTCAGGGGGCCGAGCGCTCGGCGACCGGCGGCGGCGGCGGGCGACGAGGTCGACGACGGCGAAGGCGGCGAAGATCCCTGCGCCGCGCACGGCCGCCTGCGGATCCGCGCTCGCCACGGCGAAGGCGATGAAGAGGTAGGCGGCGATGAAGAGCAGCGGCAGCGCCGGGTAGAGGCGCATCCTGTAGATCGCGAGGTCGTCGAGGTGGCTCGTCTGTCGGCGCAGGACGAAGAGCGCCGCGGCCCCGGCCGCCATGCCGATGCTGTCGAGGAACATCGTGTAGTTGAGGATCACGTCGAAGGTCCCGGCGGCGAAGAGCGACGCGAGGGCGACGGCGACGAAGAGCGTCAGCGCGGCCGTCGGCGCCCCGGTGCGCGCGCTGACGCGGGCGAGCCCGGCCGGCAGCGCCGCGTCCTCGCTCATCGCCAGGAGGAGGCGCGGGTTGGTCAGCATCGCGACGTTGACGAAGCCGAGGACCGCGAGGAAGAGGAGGAGCGAGAGGGCGACGCCGGCCGCCTCGCCGAAGGCCGCCGCGGCGACCTGGGCGGCGATCGAGTCGGCGCTGGCGAGGGCGTCGAAGCCGAGCACCCGGACGTAGGTGAGGTTGAGGAGGAGGTAGAGGCTGATGATCACGGCGAGGCCGAGGCCGATCGCCTGGGGCACGACCCTGCGGGCGTCGCGGACCTCGCTGCCGAAGTTGATCGTCTGCTGGTAGCCGCCGTAGGTGAAGGAGGTAGCGATCAGGGCGAGGCCGAAGGCCTCGACGGCGCCGCGGGGCGCATCTGGGGGCGCGGGCGGGGCCGCGACGGGCGAGCCCGCGGTCGCCGGCTCGGCGAGGACGAGCGCGCTTGCCAGGCCGAGGAGGAGGAGCAGCTTGATCGCCGTCAGCAGGTTCTGGACGCGGGCGCTCGTCCGCAGGCCGAGGAGGTTGAGGGCGAAGAAGAGGACGAGCGAGGCGGCGGCGATCAGGCGGGCGAGCCCCGCGGGATCGCCGGACGTCGGGGCGAGCACCGGGACCAGGTACTCGGCGCCGATCAGGGCGACGCCGGCGACCGACGCCGCGTTGGCGACGAGGACGACGCTCGTCACCGCGAAGGCGAACGACGGGTGATAGGCGTAGGAGAAGACCCGGAAGTAGCCGCCGGTGATCGGGTAGCGCGAGCCGATCTCAGCGAAGGTCAGGGCGCCGCACAGGGCGATCAGGCCGGCGACGATCCAGGCCGCGAAGAAGATCGCCGGCGACCCGGCGCCGGCGGCCGCGTCGACCGGCGTGCGGAAGATCCCCATGCCGATGACCAGGCTGATGACGATCATCGTCAGGTCGAAGCGGCCGAGCTCCGGGCGGGCGGACACCGCCGGAGCATAGCCCGGCCCGGCGCTCGGCGTCCGGGGCCGAGAACAGGCGAGGGCCCGCGCCGACGGGCCCTCGGGCGGCTAGCGCCGCGCGCTCGCTACTCGCACGGGCAGATCGACCGCCGCGAATTCTGGTTCGAATTACAGGCGATGCCGAGCTGGTCCATGTTCGTGAGGTGGTTGTTCGGGCAGCCCGAGTACGTCGAGCACAGGAGGTTGCCGACGAACGTCTGGTTGGTGTGGTTGCCGCCCGTGTCCTCGAGGCAGGCGTAGGTGTAGCTCGCCATGCTGGTGCCGCCGAGGCCGAAGGCGTTGGCGAGGGCCGTGCACTTGGCGCTGGTGTTCTGGGCGTTGAACCAGACCGTCTTGTCGGCGACCGGCGTCAGCCCGTACTTCGAGCAGACCGCGTTGCAGGCCTCGCCGCAGGCGTCGGGGTTGTAGCACCACAGGAGGCCGTTGACGCTCTTGCAGGCCTTGCCGCAGCTCGGGTCGCAGCCGTCGTTGGGCAGGTTGTTGCCGTCGTCGCACGTCTCGCCCTCGCTGGCCTGGAGGAAGCCGTCGCCGCAGTAGGGCTTCTTGCACAGGTCGGTGCAGCCGTCGTCCTGGTCGCCGTCCTTGCCGTCGTCGCACTCCTCGCCCTCGCTGGCCTGGAGGAAGCCGTCGCCGCAGGTCGGCAGGAGGCACTCGTCGGTGCAGCCGTCGTCCTGGTCGCCGTCCTTGCCGTCGTCGCACTCCTCGGTGCCGTCGCCGGTGTTGTAGACCTGGCTGTCGCCGCAGACCGCGTTGAGGCACTCCGGCGTGCAGGCGGCGTTCGGCGAGTTGTCGTTGCCGTTGTCGCACTCCTCGTCGCCCTGGACGAAGCCGTCGCCGCAGGCCGCGTTGGTGCACGCGCTCGTGCACGCGTCGGTGTCGATGTCGTTGCCGTCGTCGCACTCCTCGCCGGCCTGGGTGATGCCGTCGCCGCATGAGGGGGTCGTGCAATTGTTGGTGCACTCGTCATCGTCGACGTCGTTCATGTCGTCGCAGGCCTCGCCGGGGCCGACGAAGCCGTCGCCGCAGACGTTGTTGGTGCAGTCGGACTTGCACGCCGCGGTGTCGGCGTTCATCCGCCCGTTGTCGCACTCCTCGTCGGGGCCGGGGTCGCCGTCGCCGCAGACGTTCGCCGTGCAGTCGGCCTTGCAGGCGTAGCCGGGGCCGTTGTTCTCGCCGTCGTCGCACTCCTCGTCGCCCTCCATCACGCCGTCGCCGCAGACCGGGCCGCCGGTGGTGGTGGTCGTCGTCTCGCCGGTGGTGGTGGTGGTGGTCGTCGTGCTCGTCGAGGTCTCGGCCTCGGTCATCGCCACGGTGTCGCTGGGATCGCCGGTCGTGGGATCGCCGGTCGTGGTCGAAGTCGACGTCGACGTCGTCGCGGTCGTCGTCGCGGTCGTCGTCGCGGTCGTCGTCGCGGTCGTCGAGGTCGTGTCGTCGCTCGTGCCCGTGGTCGCCGAGTCGCTCGAGGTCGCCGAGTCGTCGCCGCAGGCCGGCAAGAGGATCAGGAGCCCCGCGCTGAAGAGTCCGCAAAAACCATGAAATCTACGCATACCCATCCACCCATTCATCGTCGTATCTACTTCTTTGGCGGCTTGGCGCCGCAGAACAAACTACCATGAATGTGGGGGCTACACGCGTCAGGCGCGTCTTAATGGGGGCTGTCGGCCACTGTGTCGGGTGTTCGGGGTTGATGTCGCGGGTCCGTCCGGCCGGTTTTGTGCGCGTATTCGCGTCGTCTGAGCGGGTCCGTCCGGCAGCCGCGCGGAGACACCTATGTGCATAGCGATAGCCGCCAGAGCCCGCGAGCCAGGCGCTCCAGTGAGCGGCCTGTGGCGCGCGTCCTGCGGGTGCTCGTGGCGCGCACGTCGAGCGTTCGGACGAGGTCCTAGTCGCCGACCAGCATCCGCCACAGGCGCGCGCCGGCGCTCGAGGTCGGGACGCCGGCGCGGCGGATCGCCCGGTACGTCAGGCGGGGCAGGGACGGGACCGGGACGCCGACGAGGTCGCGGGGCAGGCGGCAGAAGTCGTTGACGATCGCGAGGCCGACGCCGAGGCTGACGAGCCGGATCATCAGCGCCCAGCCGCTCGCCTCGACCGCGAGCTCCCAGGGGACGCCGTCGAGGGCGTCGGTGAGCGCCTGTCGCTGCGGTCGCCCCTCGGGCGGGACGATCAGCGCGGCGCCCTCGAGGTCGCGGATCCGGATCCGGCTGCGCTCGGCGAGCGGGTGGGCGCGGGGCATGACGAGCATCTGCCCGACGTCGGCGATCGCGGCGACCTCGAGGTCGTCGGCCGCGCGCTCGATCGGGAGGACGCCGACGTCGGCGAGGCCCTCGCTGACCGCAGCGCGGGTCGTCTCGGCGTCGCCGACCCGGAGCTGGAGGAGCCCGTCGCCGGCCCGACGGAAGCGGCGGATCGCCGGCCCGAGGAGGTAGAGGTAGGCGCCCTCGCCGGCCTGCAGGGTCACCGGCGCGTCGGGGGCGGGGCCGCGGAGCTCGTCGAGGAGCGAGCGCTCGCGCTGACGGAGCTCGCGGCCGAAGGCGGCGAGCCTTCGCCCGCGGTCGCTGAGCTCGAGGTTGCGCCCGCTACGGCGGTAGAGCGGGGCGCCGACCGCCTCCTGGAGCTTGCGGATCTGCGCGTGGAGGGCCGGCTGCGAGAGGTTGCGCGCGCGCGCGGCGTGGGTGAAATTTAGATGGTCGGCGAAGTCGACGAAGGCGTCGACCCACTCGAGGTTGAGCTCCATCCACCAACTATCGCACGGGATTATAGCCTATCCGAAACTATGACTTCTCCCGATAGCTCGGCGGGCCTAGGCTGCGTCCAAGACTTGATGGATTGAGGTTCAACGATGATGACCAAGAACGAGATTCGACACAGCAAGCGCCTCTCCTGGCTCCTGCGCCACGGCGCCCCCGAGGCCGGGATCCGCATGGATCCGGCCGGATGGGTGGCGCTCGACGAGGTCCTGCGCTACCTCGGCATGAGCCGCAGCACGCTCGACGCCGTCGTCCGCAGCAACACCAAGCGGCGCCTCCAGGTGGTCGGCGCGCGGATCCGCTGCTGCCAGGGCCACTCGACGCGCTCCGGCGTCACCCGCGAGGCGCTCGAGGCGTCGTGGGAGACCTACGAGGGCGACGCCCTCATCTGGCACGGGACGTCGACCGGGGCGGTCGCGTCGATCGCCGAGGAGGGCGTGCTGCCGCAGAAGCGGACCCACGTCCACCTCGCGCCGACGCTGGCCAGCGTCGTCGGCAAGCGGGCCCAGGTCGACGTCATGCTCGGCGTCGATCCGCGCCTCGTCCGGGCCGCCGGGCAGACGATCTGGCGGGCGCCTAACGGCGTGATCCTGGCCCGGCGGATCGACCCGGAGCACATCGTCGAGGTCCGGGCGATGACCCGGCGCTCGCGCGCCCAGGAGGGCGAGCTGCGCGCGCTCTTCGGGGCGCGGCGATCGGCCTAGAGGACGTCACAGCGCCCCGCGTGCCCCCGCGCTCGCGGGGTTTTTTGTTCTCGCGGCCTACGCCGTCGTCGCCGCGCTACTCGGGCCGCGTGGCGACGAGGCGCTCGGGGTCGTCGTCCTCGCGGCGCGCGTCCGCGGCGGAGGAGAGGACGCGCGGGATGACGACGCGGAAGGTCGCTCCTCGGCCGACCTCGCTGTCGAGCGTGACCTCGCCGCCGAGGAGCGTCGTCAGCCGCTTGACGAGGGCGAGGCCGAGGCCGATCCCGCCGTGCACGCGCGTGCTCGAGTCGTCGGCCTGGACGAACTCGCGCCAGATGTTCTCCTGGAGCTCCGGGGCGACGCCGATGCCGGTGTCGACGACCGAGAAGCAGATCCGCCGCTCGCCGCGCGCCTCGACGCGGAGCGTGACGTCGCCGCCCTCCGTGAACTTGGCGGCGTTGCCCAGGAGGTTGACGAGGATCTGGCGGAGCTTCGACGCGTCGCTGTCGAGCGTCGCGTCGACGAGCTCCGGATCGACCTCGAGGTGGAAGGCGTTGCCGCGCTCGCGGAGGGCCGGGCGGATCATCGGCAGGAGCTCGGCGACGAGATCGGCGAGGGCGAAGCGCTCGACCCTGAGCTGGAGCCTGCCCGTGTCGAGCATCGTCGTCGCGAGGATGTCGGAGATGAGCGAGAGGAGGTGGCGCCCCGCCGAGCGGATCGACTCGGCGTCCTTGATGTAGGCGTCGTGGCCGTCGTCCTCCATCTCGTCGACGAGGAGCTCGGCGTAGCCGATGAT
>JAGQIT010000257.1 GCA_020431135.1 Myxococcales bacterium
ACCAACGCCTACGACGAGGCGATCACGACGCCGACCGAGGCGAGCGTGCGCCGGGCGATGGCCATTCAGATGATCATCACGAAGGAGCAGGGGCTGGCGAAGAACGAAAACGCGCTCCAGGGCTCCTACATCGTCCAGGAACTCACCGAGCTCGTGGAGGAGGCGGTCCTCGCCGAATTCCTCCGCCTCGACGAGCGGGGCGGCGTTCTCGGGGCGATGGAGCGGCAGTACCAGCGGTCGAAGATCCAGGAGGAGAGCCTCAAGTACGAGCAGCTCAAGCACAGCGGAGAGCTGCCGATCGTCGGGGTCAACACCTTCCAAAACCCACACAAGAGCGGCGAGGAGGAGGCGGCCTCCCTCGACCTCACGCGCGCCAGCAGCGACGAGAAGGACGACCAGATCCGGCGCCTGCGGGCCTTCCAAGGGGCCCACAGCGGCGAGTCTGCCGCCGCCCTCGAGCGCCTCAAGGCGGTCGCCCTCGCCGGCGGCAACATCTTCGAGGAGCTCATGCAGACTGTCCGCAGCTGCAGCCTCGGCGAGATCTCGCAGGCCCTCTTTGAGGTCGGCGGCGAGTATCGGCGGTCGATGTAAAGAATCGACAGTGTGCTAGTTGATCCGACAAATACGTCAACTCGGGCGCGGGTGCTGTGATAGGCTCGTCACATGCCATCGAAGTACGAAGCGGCCTTTCAAGCGGCTGTTATCGAGCGTGAGCGCCAGATCTGCATTGATCTGCTCCGCCAGAGCCCCGAGATGACGCTTGGTGAAATCCACAAGCTCAGCAAAGGATCTCTCGGGCGGATCTTTGACGCGATCTCCGTCTCCGAGCTGATCCGCGGGGAGGCGTCGAGCGACGGGGCTCCGGCGCCGGCGAAGGCGAAGGCGCCGAGCCGACGCGGTCGCAAGGTGGAGGCGGCCCCCGAGGCCGCGGCCCCCGCCCCCGCAGAGAAGGCGGCCCCCGCCGAGAAGACTCCCCCGCGTCCCGGCAAGGTCAACACCCGCACCCCCGCCGGGCGCAAGGCGTACGACGAGGCGCTCCTCGCCGCCCTCGGGGCGATCGCCAAGCCCGTCGGCGTCGCCAAGCTGATGGCGCGGGTCGGCGGCACGAACCTCCAGGCGCGGGCGTCGCTCAACCGCCTGATCAACGCCGGCAAGGTCACCTGGACCGGCAAGGCCCGCGGAACGAAGTACAGCGTCGCCAAGTAGTCGGCGACCGCTGCGGGACGAGACACGACGCTCGTCGATGAGGAGGCGTCTGCAGCCCTGCGGGGCGGCGACGCCTCTTCTACTGCGCCGCAGGGCCGCCGGAGCGGCGCGTCGGGAGCGGCGCGAGCGAACGGCGGCGCGGGCCGACTGCAGTGTGACCGTCGAGACAGCCACCGCGGCGCCGGCGTACGTGTCGCTGCGGGGTCCTTTGCCACAGCTCGCGTCGAGGTAGGCAAGGACGTTCACACCGCGCTTTCCTTGCGGTTCTCGGCGGAGTTGGTCAAATAATGGAGATCGTCGGCGGCCCTGCGAGCCGCGGACTGCGGAGGTCTGATGCGAACGCGCTTGTCCATCCACCGTGTACTCCTGGCCGCGGCCGTCGTCGCGACCGTCGGCTGCCGCCCGAGCGAGGGCGAGACCGAGAGCAGCTCGGCGACCACCGGAGAATCGACGACGAGCACGAGCTCCGACTCGGCGACGAGCACGGGCACAGGCGCAGAGACCGAGTCGAGCGCGGCGACGAGCGAGACCGGCACGAACAAGGACATGGCTGACGAGGGCAGCCTGTGCTCGCTGATCCTGCAAGACTGTCCCGCAGGACAGAAGTGCGTCGCCTACAACATGGACGGCGGGATCCTCCCCGACGGGGTCAAGTGCGTCGACGAGTACCCGACCCCCGACGGCGTCGGCGAGCCGTGCATGACCCTGGGCAACTTCGGCTCGGGCGAGGACACCTGCGTCAAGGGATCGATGTGCTTCGATCTCGACAACGACGGCGAGGGCTCGTGCGTCGCCCACTGCTCCGGGACCTCGGAGAACCCGATGTGCCCGAAGCCGGAGGAGACCTGCGTGACCTTCTTCGATCCGCCGGTGCCGCTGTGCTTCGCGAGCTGCGATCCGCTCCTCCAGGACTGCCCGGAGGGGGAGGGCTGCTACATGGACGCGCCCAACATCGGATCGGAGGGCTTCGTCTGCATGCCGACCGTCCTGGCGCCGAACGAGAACGGCGACTACGGCGACCTCTGCTACAACCAGGCCGGCTGCGCCCCTGGCTTCTCGTGCATCTGGCCCGAGAACGTGCCGAACTGTAAGTACGAGTACTGCTGCTCGCCGTGGTGCGATCTCGAGGTGGATCCGGAGGTCTGCGCGAAGCTCGACCCGACGATGGAGTGCGTGCCGTGGTACGCCGAGGGCGAGGCCCAGCCCGGGCTCGAGAACCTCGGGATCTGCGGCATCCCGCTCTAGCGGGGGGCCTCGGGAACGAGGAGCACAGCGGGCTGAGACGCCACGGACAGCGCTCCTGAGCGGGTGGAGAGACGACGCCCGCCGCCTCGCCGGGTGGCGCCTTGGCGGGCCCGTGCGAGCCCGACGGCCCGCGTGCGGAGGCAAGCGAGCCGCTCGACGCGAAGGGGTCAGCTTCTGCCCGCCGAGGTCCGTGTCGGGATGTGGAGCGCAGGGAGCTGAGACGCCACAGGACAGGGCTTTGGAGCGGTCGGAGAGGCGGCGCCCGTCATCCGGCCGGAGTACGCAGGAAGGCGGGCCCGCGAAAGCGAAGAGCCGCCGACGCAGCGCGTCGACGGCTCGTGCGGAGGCGAGCGAGCGCCTAGAAGCGGTAGGTCAGCTTCAACCCGCCGCCTGTCGGTGAGGCCATGTTGGCGACGCGGAGGTTGTTGGCCCGGCGGGTGAGGCGGAGGCCGTCCTGGTTGAGCGCCGCGGTGTAGGTCCGGCGCGAGCGGGCGAAGAGCACCGTGCCGGCGATCCCCATCGACAGGCCCGCGACCTGGGCGAGGCCCGGGAAAATCACGAGGGCGAAGCGGCCGGTCATCGAATTGATCTCCGGGGCGGCGAGGAAGGGCCCGAGCACCGGGATCATCAGCGAGCCGCCGAGCTTGCGGCAGTCGTAGTTGTCGCTGGCGTCGCAGTTGTCGATGACGGCGGCGCCGGAGAGCGCCGTGATCGCGTAGCTGCCGACGAAGAGCGACCAGCCGGTGATCATCAGGCCGAGGCCGCGGCGCTTGTTCGGGCGGTAGACCGGGGGGGGCGGCTCCTGCGGCTCGGTCTGCGGCGGCGGGGCGACGACGACCTGGGCGTCGGGCGCGGGCTCGGCCGGCTCGACGTAGGTCTCGGTCGTCTCGTAGGTCTCGCCCGTCTCGGTCGTGACCGTGACGGTCTCCGCGGGCGCGGGTTCGGCCACCGGCCCGCCCTCGACGGCGGGAGCGGCTGCTGCGAGATCCGCGGCGAGGAAGGTGGCGGCGGTGATTAGTCCAAGGAGCGGGCGTGCAAGCATATAGAGGGATCCCCGGAGGCATCCTAGCAGCCCTCGCCGCACAATCGCTAGCGCGGCGACGTCCGCCGACGCGAACGCTGTGCGCGAGGCGTGCGGCGGATGACGCTGAGCGCCGGTCAGGCGGCCGGCAGGGTGGCGATGTGCAGGCTCGGGCCGAGCTCGAGGTCGACGCGATCGAGCCCGTAGAACTGCTCGCCGTCGATCACCGGGTTTATCCGATCGCCCTCGGCGGCGACGATCGAGATCCGGCGGGCGCGATCGTCGTAGACGTTGCGCCCGCGGATCGGCGTCCCGAAGACGATGTTGGGGACGTTGAAGACGACGCCGACGGGCGAGGTCGAGATCGCCTGGAAGTGGAGAACGCCGTCCTCGTGGGCGTGGCGGAAGCAGCGGACGACGCCGGCGAGGTTGATGTCGATCGAGCCGACCTGCAGCGACATGAAGGAGGTGAAGCCGAGGCGGCGGCCGTCGACCTCGATGTGGGCCGCGGTCGGGCGGAAGAAGTCGTTGCTCTTCTCGCCCTGGCCCGGGAGGAAGCGGCGCAGCGGGCTCGTCACGGTGTCGACGAGCGCCTCGCCCGCGGCCGCGCCGATCACCCCGGCGATCGCCAGGGCGCCCCGATCCTTGGGCAGCGAGTAGTAGCGGTCGAAGAAGTTGTTGGCGACGCCGGCGAGCGCCGTCGCCATGCCGATCCGATCGAACTCGATCGGCGCGCCAGCCTCATCCATGCCGACGCCGCGGTGGCGGCAGGTGTCGACGCGGACGGTCTCGGGGGCGCGGCCGTTCTCGAGCTCGCGGACCAGGCGGTTGACGATCGACACGGCGTCGCCCTTGAGGCCGGCCTTGCGGGCGATGAAGTCGACGGTGCCGCCGTTGGTCGGGACGATCACCGGGAGGTCGGCGTCGTCGCCGGCGCGCTCGTAGAGGCGATCCTTGAGGGTGTTGACGACCCAGTGGAGGGTCCCGTCGCCGCCGTCGCAGACCCAGTACTTGGTGCCGGCGTCGAGGAGCTCGTCGACGGCTCGCGGCAGCTCCTCGAGGCTCTTAGTCTCCTTGACGACGCCGAAACGACCCACCGCGCGTTGGATGGCGCCGCGCCGCTCAGGGAAGCGCCAGTTCTTCTTCGAGTTGGGGTTGGTGATGACACCGACAGAGTTCTGCATGGGGGTCGTCTCCGAGGACCGCCGAAGGATATGGGTACGCTGGCGACGATCGCAAATTCCCTCTCTCGCAGATCCGCGCCGTAGAGGGTCCTACGGCGTAGATTTGGCGACTTTCTTCACAGGTGCGCAGGGCGCTGCACAGTTCCCGCGGAGCCCACGAACCGCGCCTCCTGTGGCGAAGAACAGGCGTTGTCCGGGCAGCCGCGCGCCCGGCCGACAGCGGCGCGGGGACCTGTGCACGCGCATGCACACCCGGGAGGTCTGCGACAGGCCGAAAAAATTACTCGGCAGCGGCCGCGGCGGCGGTGCCCTCGGCGCGCGTCGACGACCCGGACCCGGCGGCCGCGACCGCGGCGACCGCCTCGGCGATCTCGTTCTGGACCTGGCGGGCGAGCGCCGTCTTGCCGCGGCTGATGTCGCCGATGAGGATCGAGAAGGCGAGGGGAGGGCGGCCGATCGCGCCGGCGTAGCCCGACAGCGCCGAGGCCTCGTTGAGCGTGCCGGTCTTCGCCCGGACGTAGCGCTCGGCGGGGCCGTCCTTGAGGCGCCGGCGCATGGTCCCGTCGGCGCCGCTGATCGGCAGCGAGGCGAGGAAGTCGGCGCTGATCCGGAAGTCGTTGTAGGTCGCGGTCAGGAGCTTGACGAGCTGGCTCGCGGTGATCGTATTGGCGTCGTAGAGACCTGACCCATTGGTCAGGCGAAGGCCCTCGCGCGGGATCCCGAGGCCCTCGAGGTGGCCCTTGACCTTGGCGATCGCGTCGGTGAAGGAGGCCGGCTCGTCGCCGAGGTCGAGGCTCTTGAGAACCTGCTCGGCCATGAAGTTGTTGGAGAGCTTGTTGATCCCGCGGCAGATCGTGCTCAGCGGCGGCGACGCGTGGGTCGCCAGCGGCTCGCCGGCGGCCGGCGCCGTCCCGGCCGTGATCGCCTTCTTGCGCACCTTGATCCCGCGCTCGCGGAGGACGATCTGGAGGACCTCGCCGGCGTGGTTGGTCGGATCGTCGACCGGGTAGCGGTAGTGGGCGATCGAGGCGTCGGCGCCGATCGTCCCGCCGAAGACGAGGCTCTGGCCGCTGTCGCTGGCCTCGCGCTCGACCGTGACTTGGTTGCGCCGGCCGCCGGTCGTGGTGATCGCCGAGCGGACCTTCACCGACGGCAGCGGCGGATCGACGACGGCGGTCGCGGCCTGACCGGCGGCGCCCGGGCGCACGTGGACGACGAAGGTGTTGAAGTTCACCGCGGCCGCCGAGCTCATCGCCCGGTAGGCCGCGAACTCCTCCTTCTGATCGAAGGCCGGCGGCAGCTCGTCGCGATCGAAGGCGCTGGCGTCGACGACGATGCCGCCGTTGATCTTGCGGATCCCGAGGGCGTGGAGGTCGCTGGCGAGCTCATAGAGGTCGGCCGTGACGAGCCACGGATCGCCGCCGCCGCGGAGGTAGAGGTCGCCGTCGATCGTGTCCCCCTTGCGCGCGCCCTTGTCGGCGAAGAGGCGCGTCACATAGCGGTGCTCGGGGCCGAGGAGGCTCAGGGCCGCGGCCGTCGTCACGAGCTTGATGTTGCTCGCCGGGTTGACGGCGGTGTCGGGGTTGCGGCTGTAGAGCACCTCGCCGCTGGCGACGTCGGCGACGACGACGCTGATCGTCGCGTCGGCGAGGCGCTTGTGCGCGAGGATCCCGTCGATCGTCGCGGTCAAGGTGTCGCGGGTGACGGGGGCGGCGGGGGCGGCGGCCTCGCTGTCCCCAGGGTTGACGGCGGCGAAGGTCGCGGTCGGCGCGGCGAGTGCGGCCACGCCGGCGAGAACGAGCTCGACGAGGAGGGAGGCGGCCATGGTCCCGGAGGGTATCGAATCGGGGCGCAGGCGCCAGATTTACGCCGCTGCGGCCGACCCCGATCGAGTATGCTGGGGGCCATGAGCGCGCGTGGGCGACGACGGTTCGGAGGCGGCCGCCTGGGCCTGAGGGGCTGGTGTGGCGGGTTTTGGTCGGGAAGTACGGGTCTCCGGGGCAGCGCGGGGCTCGCCTTGCTCGGCCTCGCGGGGGCGCTCCTCGGCGCCCCGCTCGACGCGTCGGCCGCCGGCAAGGACCTCGCGCTCGACCGCTTGAAGACCCGCGAGCTCGCGCTCTCGCCGGCCCGCGGCGTTCTCGAGCAGAGCGCGCTGACGCTCCACGGGATCCCGGTGCGCGGCGCCTTTGAGGTCGCCGTCGTCGATCCCAAGGGCGCGCGTCGGGTCGTCAGCGCCGCCGCGCCGACGGCCGCGCCGCAGCTCCTGCCGGCGGACGCCAGCGTCAGCGAGGCGCAGGCGCGGGCGATCGCCCTCGAGTACGGCCTCGAGGGGCGCCCGACGAGCAAGCCGATCCAGGCGTCGCAGCTCGTCTACCGCATGACCCTCGGCGCGCCGGTCCTCGCGTGGGAGGTCGAGCTGCCGCTCGTTCTCAGCCCCGAGCCGAGCATGAAGACCGTCTGGGTGTCGGCGGCGACGGGCGTCGTTCTCGACGAGGACGAGCAGGTGCGCGCGTCGAAGGCCGAGGTCTTCCCCTTCAACCCCGCGCACACGCCGGTGACGATCGTCACCGAGCTCAGCGGCGTCGACGTCGACGGCCCCGGCGAGCCCCTCGTCGGCACCCGCGTCCAGGCCTTCAATTGCACCCTCGTCGAGCCCGGCGAGGACGAGGAGGTCTCGCCGTGGCACGACGACGGCGAGTGCTACCCGATCCACACGGCGCTCTCGGACGACAACGGCGACTTCCTCGTCCCGATCCCGGACCTCAAGTACCCCGACCAGAACATCCTCGGCGACGACCTCTACGCCGAGCTGTCGATGTACTACCACGCCGAGAAGTTCCTCGATCACATGGCGACCTTCGGCATCGACACGTTCAAGTGCGAGCTGTCGTCGATGCTCGCCAACTTCCGCTACTCGCAGATCGCGGTGACGTACCCGGATCTCGACTACGGGCCGCTCAACAACGCCTACTACACCAACCAATGCGACCCGGAGAAGGGGCCGACGATGATCTTCGGCCAGGGCTCGGGGGTCGACTTCGGCTACGACGGCGACGTCGTCTACCACGAGCTCGGCCACGGCATGGTCTCGCACCTCACGCCCAACGGCCTGTCGCAGCGGCGCCTGCGGCCCGACGCCTCGCTCGTCGACGCCGGCGGCCTCAACGAGGCGTTCGCCGACTACTTCTCGGTGATGCTCACGGACCAGCCCGAGCTCGGCGACTACGTCGCCCGCTTCTGGGCGACCTACGGGCGCGCCTACATCCGCAGCGCCGAGAACGAGAAGGTCTGCCCGAGCAGCACCGTCGGCCAGGTGCACAACGACGGCGAGCCCTTCATGGCCGCGCTCTGGGCCGCGCGCAAGCGGGTCGGCAAGGACAAGCTCGACCCCGCGTTCCTCGAGATGCTCATGCGCCTGCCGCCCGACTCGGACCTCGAGACCGCGGCCCACACCCTCCTCCAGGTCGGCGAGGAGCGCCGCGCCGCCGGTGAGTGGAGCGACGTCGACATCGACCACCTCGTCCGGGCCTTCGACGCCCGCAACCTCTACGACTGCCCGCGGGTGATCACCGACGCGGACAAGGTCAACCAGGGGCGGACGATGTACCTGCGCGGCAAGACCACCGGCGTCACGCCATTCTACCCGGGGCCGATGCAGCTGCGCCACGAGGTCCCGGAGGGGACGGACAACATCATCGTCCGCTTCCGCCTGTCGCCGCGCGGGACCTCGACCGGCAACCCGAACACGAACCCGGTCGGCGCCCTCGTTCTCGTCAAGCGCGCGGACTCGCCGATCGAGTTCGAGTACGACCTCACGGAGGTCGAGGAGGGCATCGATCCGGACGCCAAGAGCTCGGTCCAGGAGATCATCCAGGTCCGCGGCGACTGGGACGTCGAGCAGGCGGCGAGCCTCGTCGTCGGCTCGGAGAACCAGCTCGTGATCCGCGGCTTCCGCCCGGGCGAGGTCGTCTGGGTGACCCTCGTCAACACCCTCAAGAACGAGGCCGTCGCCGGCTCCGTGTCGGTGATCAGCGTCCCGCCGGAGCTCCTCGATCAGGGGTCGATCCCCAGCGACGGGGTCGTCACGACGGGGGCAGACGCGGAGACCGAGGGCGACAGCGGCGGCGACGAGGACAGCGTCGAGACCGGCGATCCCGTGACGGCGTGCGCCTGTCGCACGGACGCGCCGACCTCGCCCTCGCCGGCGGCGCTCCTGCTCCTCGGCGCCCTGCCGTGGCTGCGGCGGAGACGAGGTTGGCGGCCGCACTAAAGCGCACCCTCGAGGCGCTGTGGGTGCTCCTCCTGGCGGCGCTGATCGTCGTCCCGGCGCTCCCCGGCGACTGGCAGACCGAGGTCACGCGGGCGGCGATCGCCCAGACGAAGCGGCTCAGCCTGTCGCAGCGGTGGACGATGTACGCCCCGAACCCGCAGCGCGGCATGCCCTACCTCAGCGTCCGCGGCCGCCACCTCGACGGCCGCGAGGTCTCGCTCGAGGAGGACGACGCGATCGCCGCTGGCTGGGACACGAAGTGGGCCTGGGACAAGCGCCGCGTCGACATCTGGCGGGCCTACGCGGCGATGTCGAAGAAGACCGGCAGCGATCGCCGGCGGACGTGGTACGCCCGCTCAGTGTGCGTACGTGAGGCCCGACGCAGCGACGATCCGCCGCGCCTCCTCCTCCTCGATCGGGTGTCGCGCAGCTTCACGCACCCCGACAAGGTCCGCGCCGGCGCCCCGGATCTCGGGCCTGTGACCCGCAAGCCGGTGCAGAAGATCGACTGCGGCTTCCCGGCGATCCGCGCGATGATCGACGAGGACAGGGAGCGCCATGGCGAGCGCGGCTGAGGCGGACACCGACGCGGGCGAGGGCGGCCGCGGCCGCTCCCGCTGGTCGCGCTTCGTCGATCGCGCGCTCCTCGGCCGCGAGGATCCGACCGCCCTCGGGCTCCTGCGGATCGCCCTCGTCGCGGTGCTCACCGCCAACATGCTCGCCCACGTCGGCGCCGTCGCGGAGTACTTCTCCGACGCCTCGCCGCTCTTCGGCGACTACGCCCGCGAGGCGTTCTCCGAGCGCCTGTCGATCTTCTTCTACGTCCGCGAGCCGCTGGCCGTGCAGGCGATCTTCGCCCTCGGCGTCGTCGCCCACCTGCTGTGGATGGTCGGCCTCTTCACGCGGCCGGCGGCGCTCGTCGCCGCCGCCGTCTGGGTGTCGATGGTCGGCCGCAACCCGCTGCTCTACGCGATGCCGGACCAGCTCATCACCGCCCTGACGGTGTGGCTGGCGCTCCTGCCGACGGGGCGCGGGCTCTCCCTCGACGCGCGCTGGCGGGGCAAGGGCGGCCCGGTGCCGGTCTGGTGCCGGCGGATCATCCAGCTCCAGCTCGCGGTCGTCTACACGGGCACCGGGCTCCTCAAGTCGGGCGAGACCTGGAAGGAGGGGACGGCGATCTACTACGCGCTCGTCAACCCCTACAACCGTCACTTCGCGGTCAGCGGCCTCCTCGCGGCGATCCAGCCCTACGTCCTGCGGCCGCTGACCTGGGCGGTGCTGGTCTGGGAGGTCGCCTTCGCCGGCTTCACGGCGCTGCACTGGCTCCGCGAGGGCGCCGGCTCGCGGCGGATCCCGGATCTCCGGGCGCTCTTCCTCGGCTTCGGCGCGGCGATGCATCTCGGGATCCAGTCGATGCTCTACGTCGTGTGGTTCACGCCGCTGATGCTCAGCTCCTATCTGGCGTTCCTCGCCCCGGACGAGGCGCGGGCCGTCGTCGACCGGATCCGCCGCGGCCTACGGCGCGTGCGACCGGCAGAGCCGGGCGACGCGGCGGCCTAGGATCGTCCAGCGCGTCGAGAGGAGGGCGGTGCGCTCTCCAGTGCGGCGAGGCGGCCGCGAGAACACATGCCGACGCCCGGCGAATCGCAGCGACGGACCATCGCTACGAGGGAGCCGCCGACGATCAGCTACACTCGCCGCCGTGTCCGGGCGCCGCGTCCACCGCTGGATCTTCGCCGTGCTGATCGCGGCGCTCCTCGTCCTCCACCTCGACGTCTGGAACGCGGGGCGGGGCGGGGCGCTGGTCCTCGGCGTGCTGCCCTACGATCTCGCCTATCACCTGGCGTGGATGCTCGCGGCCTGGCTCGTCGTCGTCTACATGACGATCAAGGTCTGGCCCGACGAGCAGGCGGAGGCCGACGGGTCCGCGAGCGAGCGGGAGGGGGTCTAGATGGACGCCGGCGACCTGACGATCGTCGCCCTCGTCAACCTCGGCTACCTCCTGGTCGTCCTGGCGATCGGCTTCCTCGCCTATCGCAGGCGCCAGGCCGGCGCCGACGACTACTTCCTCGGGGGGAGGAGCGCGCGGACGGTCGTCCTCTTCATGGCGCTCTTCGGGACCAACGTCACCCCCTTCGTGCTCCTCGGGATCCC
>JAGQIT010000258.1 GCA_020431135.1 Myxococcales bacterium
CAGGTCCTCGACGACGGCCGCCTCACCGACAGCCAGGGGCACGTGGTCGACTTCCGCAACACCATCATCCTGATGACCTCGAACGTCGGCTCGGAGGCGATCGGCAAGGGCCTGACCGAGGAGCAGGAGGCCGCGGCCCGCCAGGAGGCGCTGCGCCGGTCGTTCCGCCCGGAGTTCCTCAACCGCCTCGACGGGATCATCGCCTTCCACCAGCTCCGCGAGGAGCACATGATGGGGATCCTCAACATCCAGCTCAGCCGCCTCCAGCCGCGCCTCGCGGACCGCGACCTCGGCCTCGTGGTCACCCAGAGGGCCAAGGAGTGGCTCGCCGCCCGCGGCTACGACCCGACCTTCGGCGCCCGTCCGCTCAAGCGGCTGATCCAGAACCGGATCCTCGACCCGCTGGCGACGGCGATCCTCAAGGGCGAGTTCCCGCGCGGAAGCACGGTGACGGTCGACCTCGACGGCTCGGTCGACGACGACGACTCGACCCTGACCCTCAAGGCGAGCTAGCTCGCCCGCGAGGTCGCCGCTGCGGCGGCGATGAGTACGAAGAGGAGAGGTCGAAAAGGGAGAGGGTCCGTACCTCGACGGTGCGGGCCTTTTTCCTTTTCCTTTTCCTTTTCCTCCTCTCCTCCGCTCCTTCCGCTTCTCCCCATCGCGGAGGCATCGCCGCCCCCGTGCACCTGCCGATGACCGTCGGCGAGGGCGATCTCTAGGGACGTCGTCGGCAGCGACGACGAGCTGATCCCCGGCGTCCGCGTCCAGAGCAGACCTCCACCCGCGGGCTCCGGCGCGATCTCCTGACTGAGGCAGCGCGCCGACGGTGGGAGCCGCTCCAGACGTCGCCGCTCTGGGCCCAGACCCGTCGAGTCGACCGATGAGCGGGCCCTGCGGCCTGTGCCGCCGGCCTCCGACCGCCGGCCGACCGACGGTGTAGTCTCCCGGCCGATGCGCGAGGACGAGCGCGAGGCGAGCGACGAGACAGACGCGGGTCGGGCTGCGGCCTGGCGTCGCCGCGCGCTCACATGGGTCGCCTCGCTCGTCGGCGGCGCCGCGCTCCTCGCCCTCGCCTCGCGGCGCATCGAGGTGATCCCCGAGACGATCGACCTGCCCGCGCCGGCGCTCTTCGCCTGGGCCCTCGCGCTCCAGCTCCCCTACGCCGCGGTGAGGGCGCTGCGCCTGCGCTACGCCCTCGATCCGCTCGTCACGCAGGCGAGCGCCGGGGCGCTCCGTCGGCTCCCGCCGACCGTGCTCTACGGCAGCGGCTGGCTCTCCTTCGCCGTCATCATGCTCCTGCCGCTGCGCCTCGGCGAGCTCTCGCGGCCGCTCCTCCTGACCCGCGCCGAGGTCCCCGGGGTCGGCCTCGCCGAGTCGATCTCGGCGGTGGCGACCGAGCGGGTCGTCGACGGCCTGATGGTAGTCGGCCTCCTCTTCGCCGGCCTCGCCCTCGCCGCGCCGACGGCCGGCGCGTCGACGATCGCCGAGGTCCAGGGCTTCGGACGGATGATGGCGGCGCTCTTCGGCGTCGGCCTCGTCGTCCTCGTCCTCGTCGCCAAGGCGCCCGAGCGGGCGATCGCCCGCCTCCGCCTCGGGGACCGGCCGGCGGCGATCCTCCGCCACGTCGCCGCCGCGATCCGCCCGCTCGGGCGGCCCGCGCAGGGGATCCCCTTCATCGCCTGGTCGCTGGTCTACTGGGGGCTGACCGTCGCCCAGCTCTGGCTCGTGCTCCGCGCCTGCGGCCTCGCGCTCGGGCCCGCCGAGGCCGCGGCGATCGTCGCGACCATCGGCCTGAGCATCCAGCTCCCCGGCGGCCCCGCCCAGGCCGGCTCGTTCCAGGTCGGGGCGATCGCCGGGCTCAGCCTCTTCCTCGACCTCGAGGCCGCCGGCGCCGGCGGCCCGGCCTCGAGCTTCAGCGCCCTGATGTACGTCCTCAGCCTCGGCGGCACGCTGCTCCTCGCCCTCCCCGGCGCCTGGTTGCTCCGCCGGAGCTCGTCGCCCGCGCCATGAGGCGCCCCTTCTCCCGTTCGCCGCGCCCGAGCTCGGCGCGCGCCGTGAGCTGAGGCGACGAGCCCCGACCTCCGGCCTGCGCGCACCCCCAGACCGCCGCGCCGACGAGAGATCGGCGGCGAGTCACACGCAGCGGCTCCGCCGAGAGGACCCCGCGCGCCGCGGCAGACCCCGCCAAACGCCTCGTAGGCCGGCAAACGGGGCCCAATTCGCCCGCATCGCGCCGCCGAGGAGCCGCCCGCGACGGCCGCGCGCCGCCGTTGCTGGGCCACGGGCGTGCGGGTATGCTCCCCCGCACGCCGCCGCGCCCCGGCGGCGCCCCAGGAGAAGAGATGAAGCGCAGCCTCCGTGCCCTCACCCTCGCCAGCCTCGTGATCGCCCTCGCCGCCTGCGGCAAGAAGGGCGGGGAAACCACCAGTCCTGGCGGGAAGAAGGGGTCCACTCTCGAGGAGCAGGACCGCCAGCGCGCCGAGCTCAAGAAGCAGGCGAAGAGCGACACGCTGATCGACCTCGCCAACAAGGACCTCTCGCGCGGCCGCTACATCTCCGCGCGCAAGAAGGCGAACGACGCGCTCGAGGTCGACTCGAACAACGCCGACGCCTACGCCGTCCTCGGCGCCTCCTACTGGCGCGGCGGCGACTACGTGGCGTCGACGAAGGCCTTCCAGGAGGCGATCGAGATCGACAAGGCGAACTTCGGCGCCCTCCTCGGCCTCGCCCGCAACTACCAGGCGGCGGGGAGGCACAAGGAGGCGATCGAGCTCGCGGACCAGGCCGGGGCGAACGACGCCAAGCAGATCGACCCGATGCTCACCAAGCTGTGGAGCTACTACGCGCTCGCGGACGCTGACAACGCGGTCAAGACCCTCGACAACATCTTCCAGAACATCGGCGAGGACCCGCTGGTGCCGATCGTCCAGGCGCTCGCCGCCTTCATCCGCCCCTTCGAGGGCAAGGGCGAGCTTATCCAGCTCGAGGGGGCGAAGGGCACGTCGAACGCCGGCCTCGACGTCGACGGCGGCCTCAAGTACGCCGGCGCGGTCATCGGCGGCGAGTTCCAGCCGGTGGTCTTCTTCGAGCTGCGCGAGGAGGCGCGGATCCACGCCGACCTCGCCAAGAGCCTCAAGCTCAAGCCCCTCGGCAAGATGAAGCCGATCGGCCTCGACACCGAGCAGGACGTCGTCCTCGTCCCCGAGGTCAAGATCGGCGACCTCAAGATCAAGAACGTCCCGGCGATCGTCGAGGACCTCTCGCCCTACGCGTCGATCGGCGAGGTCCCGGGGATGCTCCTCGGCCGCCAGGTGCTCAACAAGCTCGGCGCGATCACCTTCGACTTCCCGAACGCGAGCCTCGAGATCAACACCGCCGCGCCCGCCGGGCCGCCCGCGGGGATGGCCGAGAGCCCGCTCCTCCTCCTCGACATGCACATCCTCCTGGTGCCGATCACCGAGGTCGTGCTCGACGGCTCCGACTTCAAGTTCTTCGCCTGGCTCGGCGGCCGCTACAAGGCCGGCATGGCGGTCACCCGCCGCACCTACCTCAAGAGCGGCAACCGCCCGTCGGAGCTCGACGAGCTCGACGACCCGGAGCAGGGCCTGAAGATGGTCTTCTTCGAGAGCGTCGCCCTCGGCGACTACGCCGCCCGCGGCGTCGGCGGCCTCGTCCTCGCCAACAACCCGCCCGATCCGGACCTCGCCCAGATCATCGACGGCACCAACTTCGAGATCGGCGGCTACCTCAACCTCGCGCTGATGAAGGGCATGAAGATGACCTTCGTGCCCTCGGCCGGGAAGCTCTACGTCGCCGGTCGCGCGCCGGCCGGCGGCTAGCCCCCGGGCCCGCGCTGCGTGAACGAGCCCGCCGCCCGGCGGGCTCGGTCGTTCTCAGGCGACGATCACCAGGCCGCCGCCTCAACGACGTCGCCTCCGGAAACATGACCCTTTGGACAGGACCGATCCGGCGGCAGTTTGAGCGCTGCGCCGCCGGCTGCTACGCGCCGCCCTCGGCGAGCCGGACCTCGAGGATGACGTGGCGCGCGTCGTCCTCGACCGGCCGCAGCCCCGAAGGGCTGAACTGCATGCCGGCGTTGGCGATGTACCAGAAGACGCCGGGGGCGACGAAGACCCCCGTTGTCGCGCCGTCGAGGCGGGGGTGGCTGTCGTCGAGCACCCGCGCGGCGCGGAGGCTGCGGCCGTCGTCGGCGAGGGTCATCGCCCAGATCCGCCCGCGGGTGAAGACGTTCTGGACGCCGACGAGGGTGTCGTTCTGCCTGTCGAGGCCGTCGATGCCGCCGAGGGTGCGCACGCCCTCGGGCGCCGCGAGGGCGATCCGCTCGCCGCTGCCGACGTCGATCCGGTGGATCCCGTCGAAGTCCGCGACGTAGACGACCCCGGGCTCCGCGGCGTCGGCGATCCCGTTGGGGCCGAGGAAGGTGTCCGGAGGCGCAAGCTCCTCGAGCGCCGCGGCCCCCGGGCGGCGGACGAGAACGCTGCCGTTGCCCGAGTCGGTGACGACGATCGCCCCGTCGCGCAGGACCACGAGGTCGTTGAGCATCGCATGTGTCCGCGGGGCCAGGTGCTGGCCGACGACGGCGCCGGTCGCCAGGTCGAAGCCCCAGATCCCCGCGGCGGACGCCTCGTCGGCGTCGAGGCCTGGGATGAAGGGCGCGCCGACGGCGGCCACCCAGATCTGATCGCGCGCGGCGTCGACGTCCATGCCGAGCACCCCCAGCACCCCGCCGGCCCTCTCGGGGATCACCGCGCGCAGGCGCCCCTGCCGGTCGGCGGCGAAGATCTGGCGGCGGTACATGCTGCCGACGAGGAGCTCGCCGCGCTTCGGATCCCAGGTCAGCCCCTCCGGGAGGAGATCGACCGTGTCGAGCTCCATGGCCGCGTCGCCGTGGGTGACGGCGGGCGCCCGCGCGACCAGGGCCTCGGCGACCGCCGAGAACCGCGCTGAGTCGGGGAGCGGCGTGAAGTCGTCGGGATCGAGCGGGTGATCCCAGTCGGCGATCGCCGCGAGGCGCTCGAGGTGCGTCAGGGCCTCCTCGAGCTCGCCCTTCGCCGCGGCCGATCGGGCGAGGACGTAGAGCACCGCGCCGTTGTTCGGGTCGTCGGCGAGGCGACGCTCGAGGCCGGCGAAGACCGCCGCCCGTCGCTCGTCCGCCGCGGCGTCCTCCGCCGCAGCTCCGTCTGCGCCGTCGCCCGCCGGCGGGCGCCCTTCGTCGGTCGCGGGGGGAGTCGGCGCGTCCGCCTGCGAGGCGCACGCGCAGCCGAGCCCGAGCCATACAGCAGTGACGAGAACTCCGCGCGGACCAGCCATGGGATCGAGCCTATCAACGGCGCTCGCCCGTCGACGCCAGCGCGGCCGCGTGAACGACCGCGCGCGCGGCTGTCGACTCACATCACGGGCGTGAAACATCTCCGCGCTGACCGCTGTCGATCTCCGCTCTCGGTCGCACTTCGCCGCCCGCGTCGGGCAAAGAGCCGCGTGGTCGCGGCGCCGCCGGCGGCTCGTCGGGCCGTGATGGCCCACTACCGCGGGACCGTGCAGCGCCTCCTCCACCGGGCGCCGCCGGGGTCGACCTTCCTCGCCAAGAACGTCAGCTCCTACGGGCGCATCGCCAGCCTCCTCGAGGCCTTCCCCGACGCGCGCCTGATCCACATCGCCCGCCACCGGGCCAACGCGAGAACACACGTCGAGCGCGCCTCAGACGGCTCGCCGCCGCACCCCGCCCGGGCGCGAGCGGCGGCCCGCACGAGCTCCAGAGCCATA
>JAGQIT010000259.1:0-14276 GCA_020431135.1 Myxococcales bacterium
GGCTCGACGCCGTCGCAGCCGCGCGCCGCCGCGTACTCGATCCGCGCGGCCTGGAGCTCGCGCACCGTCGGGTCGCGGACGTCGAGCCAGCGCTCGCCGGGCCAGCCGTCGAGGGGCTCGCCGATCGCCGCCGGCGGGAAGGCGTCGGCGTCGGGGCGCCACTCCTCGTGCGAGCCGGCGCTGAAGTAGCAGACGATCGCCCGCCCGTCGGCCTTGAGGATCGACAGCTCGGCGTCGGTGACCTCGAAGAGGTCGATGTCGTACATCGCCACGTCGACCGAGGTGTCGATCGGCTGGCCGTCGATCTGCCACTGCCACGAGAGGCCGGGCTCGGGGCACCACAGCCCCGGCTGACCGCCGCTGCAGCCGAGGGCGCCGTCGGTGTCGCTCGTCCCTGTCCCCGAGGTCGTGTCGGTGGTCGTCGCGTCCGTCGCGGTCGCGTCCGTCGTCGAGCTCGCGTCCGTCGTCCCCGCGCTCGTCGTCCCCGCGCTCGTGCTCGCGCCGTCCGTGGTCGTCGTCGCGGAGGTCCCCTCGGTCTCCCCCGACGTCACGCCGGTCGTCCCGGTCGTCCCGGACGTCCCGGCGCTCGCGGTCCCGGTCGTCCCGGCGCTCGCGCTCGCGCTCCCCTCGCCGTCGTCCCCTGCGCAGCCGAGGCCGGCGACGGCGACGAACAGGAGCGGCGCCCATAGGCCCCGTACAGCGCCCGCGAGCGCGCCACAGACCTGCGTTCGTAGATAACGGTGCGTACGCATCTCAACCTCCCTCACCAAATTGTCACCACGCCCCGAGGATAGAGCCTCCCACGACCGTCGTCGACGCGTCGCCCGCTCCCCCCAGGTGGGGGCCGGAGCGGCCCTGGATTTTCGATCGAAGCGCGCGTCGCTTCGCGTATCATCCCGCGGACAGAACGACGGTCGCGCCCGACAGCGGCCGTGTTGACCTCCGGAGAACACCATGCGCCGCATCCTTATCGCCGCCGCCCTCCTCGCCTTCGCCCCCGGCTGTGAAAGCGGGAGCGACAACCCCGACGTCGCCACCATCGTCGCCCTCAGCGGCGACGCGACCTCGGGCGAGAGCCTCTACGGCACCCACTGCTCGAGCTGCCACATGGCCGACGGCACCGGCAACCCCGGCCTGAACTACCCGTCGCTCGTCGAGCACGCCTCCAAGGAGACCGACGAGGAGATCGTCGCGATCGTTCTCGAGGGCGAGGAGGCGATGCCCGCCTTCCGCTCGCAGCTCAGCGACCAAGAGGTCGCGGATGTCCTCGCGTACATCCGCGCGACCTGGGGCTGATCCCCGCCCCGAGGCGCTCCGGCGCTCCTCTGCCCACGGCGCGGCGCCTCGCGTCCGTGGGCGTCGTGGTTGGTTGACCCGCCGCTCAGCTCTCGCCGAGGCCGCGCAGCGCCGGGCGAGCTAGAGCTCCTGAAGAGCCGCGTCCGAGCGCGTCCGAGTCATCGACGTCTCTCGCGTCGCGAGCCCCGTCGTTCGTCGTTTGCACGCGGCCGATGTCGGCGACGCGACATGGGAGACCATCCGCCTGGCCGACGCGCGCTCTCACGTGCTCGCCGACCCCTCGGGACGCGGCCGACGGACGATCGACGACGGAGAGCTCGGCGGGGCAGCCGCTAGTTCGCGCAGGCCGACGGTTCGAGGCGCGCCGAGTAGGCCCGCTTCGGCCCCATCACATGGACGTGCTCGCCGATCACCCCGTAGGCGGCGCCCTCGAGGTGACCGTCGCCCCAGTTGACGTCGATCTGCGCCTCGGGGAGCGCGGCGGCCTCCGTCCAGGGTGAGAGCGCGCCCCCCTCACCGACGTCGGCGCGATAGACCGCGGCGCCGCGGATCGCGAAGAGCGACCGGCCCGCGACGAAGAGGTCACCTCGACCATTATCTGTCCCTTCAGGCAGCTCTCCGAGGGGCTCCCACCCGGCGACGACGCCCCCCTCATCGACGCTCCCGCGCCAGAGCCCGGCGCCGGCCCCCTCGCCCGTGAAGATGTGGGCCACGGCCGCGCCCTCCGGGGCGTAGGCCGCGACCTTGCCGGGGCGCTCGCTCGGGTGGTCGAGGCCAGCGTCGGTGAACGCCGGCTCGATCGGCACGGCGCTGCGGTAGACGTCCGGGCGGTAGGTGTAGCCGGTGAAGGAGAAGCCGCCGAGGTGGACGAGCTGGCGCGCGCCGCCGCTGAAGGCCACGTACACGGCGCTGTCCCAGACGTACTTGTTGCCGCCGAAGGCGGTCTCGACGTCGTCCTCGACGAGCACGACGTCGCCCTCCATGAGCCCGTCGCTGAGGACGTAGCGGGCGATGTGACCGTTGCGGAAGTGATAGGCGTCGCCGTCGACGTCAACCGCCGTGAAGCCGTGCGGGCCGCCGCCGTGGTCGTCGGAGGCGACCTGCCACGGCCCGAGCGCGCCGTCGGCCCCGGGCTTGGCGGCGTAGAGGATCCGCTCACCGCCGCCGTCCGCGACCTTCGTGTGGACGTAGAACCACCCCCCGCTGGCGAAGGAGGGCAGCGGGTGCGAGACGTGGCCGTCGTCGATCACCGGCGCGCTCGCGATCCAACCCAGGATCGCCCGACACGCGCCCGCCGAGCCGCCGACCGTGACCCCCGTCGACGTGTAGTTGTTGGCCTCATCCGCCTCGTCGATGATCGCGTCCGCGTCGACCACCGCCTCGAGCGTCACCGAACCCGGCGCCTCCGGGACCCACGGCAGCGGCGCACTGAGCTCGATCTCAGCACCGGACGCGAGGGCCGCGAAGTCGACGTCGAGCGCCGGCTGCGGGTGGCCGTCGAACGCGAAGCCGACGCGCACCGGCGCGGCGAGGTCGTCGGCGCCGAGGTTGGCGACGATCGCGGTGATCGTCGCGGCCTCGCCGACAGAGGGCGCCGCCGGTGCGACGGCGAGGTCGACGAGGGCGAGGTCGACGCCAGGCGCCGGGCCGGTCGTGCTGCTACCGGACGAGGACCCGTCGCTGTCGTCCGTCGCGCCGCCGCTCGCGTCGGAGTCCGCGTCCGTCCCAGAGCCTGTGCTGCCTGCGCTCGCGCTCGCGCCCGTCCCCGCCGAAGAGCCGCTCTCCTCAACGATGGCCGAGCTGCAATCCGCGGCGACGAGGCCGAGCACCCCCACGCCGAGCACGCCACGAGCGCCGAACCGCGTCATCATGGCGCGAGTATAGGCGCAACCGCGGAGACACGCGCGACCTCTGCATGCATGTGCACGGAACGTCGTGCACTTCTCAGCGGCGGCGTGGCGTGGGCTGGACCGCAGTCCGGACGCGTCCCGCCGATGCGGCCCGACGCCTGCCCGCGACCCGCTCCCAGCGATCCTCAGCGCTCGTCGCAAGCCGTTGAAATCCTTGCGGTCGCTGGCGTCGCGGCGCGCTGACACGCGGCTTGCGAGGACCCTGTCCCGCAGCGGCGAGCCGCCGCGTGCACACCAACCAAGTCCATCCGAAGAGAGAAAAGGAAGACAACGATGCGCAAGCTGATCCAATCCATCCTCTGCGGCGTCGCCCTCGCGTCGACGTTCGCCCTCGCCACGCCCGCCTCCGCCGCGCCCGAGCTCGCCGGCACGATCAACATCAACACCGCGACCGCGGCCGAACTCGACCTCCTCCCTGGGGTCGGCCCGTCGATCGCCGCCAAGGTGCTCGCCTACCGCGAGTCGCGCTCCTTCGGCGACATCACCCATCTCCTGCGGGTCAAGGGGATCGGCCGCAAGACCTTCAAGAAGCTCAAGCCCTTCCTGACGATCGACGGCGAGACGACCCTGCGCGCCGCCGGGGAGGCGAAGCCGACGAGCTCCGGCGATAGCAGCCAGACCGACGACGCCGACGACATCGACGACGCGGCGAGCGAGAGCTAGAAGCTCGAAGCAAGCGTCCGGCGTACGCTCGCCGACTCAAGGCCCCCGCCTTGGGTCGCCGCACGGTAGCGCGACGCGTTGTCGGAGCGCCAGAGGGTCCACCTCACGCGCCGCGTCCACCAACCCGGCTCCGATGGGGCCGCCCCGAAGGGGGCCGGCGCTGCCGATCTCGGCGGGGTCGTCGGAGTCGCCAGGCCGAGCGAGAGCGCGGACCCTCAGCCGCGGCGCGAGCCCTAGGCTGAGGACCCCTCCACACTCGACCGACACCCAGGCGTCGCTGCACAGCGAGTGGAGCCTGCGTGCCGGCGCTCCGAGGCCACCGAGCGCGGGGCGTTCGATGGCCCCGTGAACGCGGTCGCGTGGGCACCGAAGAAGACCCGCCACACGCGGTCCCTCGAGCGTAGTTGTACTGTCAACGACGCAGGACGCGGAGCATGTACCACCGACACGAAACCACGCGAGCTGCGCGGTCACTCGCGCTGACGTCTCCTGCGACCGCGCAGAGAATTTCGTGATCGCACCGCGACGCAATATGGGGAATCATCGGTCCCCCTTCGGACGCCCTCGATGACGCGTCCTTCGACCCACCGGTTTGGGGCCGCGTCCCACATGTGCACCGGGTCTCGACACGAGGCGCAGCTCGAGCCCTACCCTTCCCCGCACATGTGGGGCACGGCCCCCTTTTTCACCTTGTCTTGCTTCAGTTCGCCTCGCTTCGGCTCGACCGAGGGCGGCTCTCCCAAGAGCCGCAGACCGACGCAGGGACGGTAGCCGCTCGAGATCGCGGCTTCGATCGTCAGGCGCCCGTCGGGGCGGCGCGCCTGTTGCAGACCGACGCGACCGGCCGCTCATCGCGGGGACTGCTGCCGTCTTGCAGACCGACGGCCGGCCGCTCGTCACGGGGAAGCTGCCCTTCTCCAAACCAGCGCGACCGGCCGCTCGTCACGGGGGCCGCTGCCGTCTCGCAGACCGACGCGACCGGCCGCTCATCGCGGGGAAGCAGCCTCCATGATGCGGACCTACACGACCGGCCGAACCTCGCGGAGGAAGCTGCGCCCGTGTTGCGCGACCGGCCGTGCGTCGCGGAGGAAGCTTCGTCCGCGTTGCAGATCGGCGCCACCGACCATACGTCACGCAGGAAGCTGCGCCTGTCGACGTTGAGAGTGGCGCTCGCCCCCGTCGAGCGCGTGCGTGATCGCCGACCACCGGCCGAGCCCCGGCAAGCGCACACAGCGATGGCCGTGACGACGACGGGCGCGGCCCGCCTCGCGGTCCTCAGCGGTGAACCGACGATGTGGCCCTGAGCACAGGACCGCGGAGCACCGCGCCCAGCCTCTCCGCCCCGACTGCGCAGGCGTCAGGTCCTCGCCGCGCGCCCGACCGCCCCGCAGCGGCTGGGCGAGAGCGTCCGCCGCGATTTTCGGCTAAGGTACGCCCCGCGTGCCCCGCAGCAGCCTGATCTCGCGCCTCCTCGCGGCGACGCTCGTCGTCGGCGGCCTCGCCGGACCGACCGGCTGCGCCGGCCGTTGGACGCGCCCGCCCTACTCCGTCGGTGACAAGCCCGCGGCCGAGTCGCTCCTCGACGCCGCCGCCCCCGAGCTCGAGGGCCTGCGGGTGTCGCAGGCGAAGATCCGCCTCAACCGCTCGATCGCCGGCAACCTCATGCTCATCGCCCAGAGCCCGGAGCGCTTCGTCGGCCAGATCCAGATCTCCGGCAAGGAGCTCGTCTCGCTCGCCTTCCACGAGGAGGGCTACGCGCTGCGCTACGTCTCGGGCGAGGGCCTGCCGATGGGCTTCTACAGCGGACCCCCGTCGAGCTGCGCGATCGCCCAGCTCCTCGGCGTCGCGATGGCCCCGCGCGAGGTCATCGCCCTGATCCTCGGCGGCGCCCCGGTCATCGACGGCCCGTACGAGATCGTCAGCCAACGCTGGGAGCGAAAGACGGGCCACGAGGTCGTCCGCCTGCGCAGCGCGACCCTCGAGGAGGAGCTGCGCTTCGCCTGGATCGACGGTCGCTGGTGGCCGGCAGGCGCGAGCGTCTACCACCGCCTCGGCGAGCGCGACCGGGCGTGGCTGTGGACGGTGCTCCACGAGTCGCCGCACTCCGTCGACGGCCACACGATGCCAGGAAAGACGATCATCACGCGCCCCGACGGCCGGCGAAAGCAGAAGGTGACGATCTCCTACCGCGCGCAGGAGCCCAACCCAGAGTTCCTCAAGCAAGAGGCCGCGGTCGGCGACACGGACGGCTGGGACGACGGCGGCGGCTGGGAGGACGAGGGCGGCTGGGAAGACGGCGAGGGCAGCGAGGGCGGCGACGACGGCTGGGACGACGCCGAGAGCGCCGGAGAGGCTGGAACCGTCGAAGGAGGAGAGGACGCGACGCCGGCGGACGCCAACGCCTCGGCGACGACCGACGGAGCGCCGCCCGCCGACGGCGCGGCGACGCAGCCCGCGACGCCGAAGCTGGAGCCCAAGCCCAAGCCCAAGCCGGCCCCGTCCAAGCCCGCGATCCCGCAGCACTTCATCCTCACGGGCGAGGGCCTGCCGATCCGCGGGCACCTCTGCCGCGGTCACTGACCGGTCTCAGCCGCGCTCGCTCGGCTCAGCCGCGCACGGCGCCTAGCCGACGGCGCCGGGTTTGCGCAGAGGCGTCTTGCCGCGGACCTCGCCGGGACCGCATCCGTGCGACAAGCCACGGTCGCCCCTCGCCGCCGCGGCTCGTCGCCTGGACCCGCCGCACACCGCTCGTCGACACGCGACCGCAGAGGCCTCTCCCTCGCAAGGACCGCATGCGACGAGCCAGGCCGAGCTCCGCCTCTTCTCTTCTGCGCAACCCCACTGTCAGCCCACAGCGGATGAACCCCAGCCCGCCGTATCACCCCTCGCGGGCCCCGTCCGAGCCGTCGGCGGCGCCTCGCCTCCGCGCACTCGCGGCGGCGGAGCCTCCTCAGCGCGAGCCCAGCCCGGCCACCGCGACCGGACGGAGGACGCCGCTACGGCGCGGGTCCTCGCGCCCCTCGTCTACGCCGAGAAATCGATAGCCGACCCCGCGGAGGGTCTCGATGTAGGAGCCCGCGGGGCCGAGCTTGCGGCGCAGGCGCTGGACGTGGGTGTCGACGGTCCGCGTGGTCACGTCGACCTCGGAGCCCCAGACGTCGGCGAGGAGAACATCCCGGGTCTGGACGCGCCCGCGACGGGTGACGAGCGCCGCCAGGAGGCGGAACTCGAGGGCGGTCAGCTCGATCTCCTCGTCGTCGACCCACACCCAGTGGCCGTCGAGGTCGATGCGCAGGCGCTCGTGCGTGAGCTCGCCGCCGCTGCGCGCGTCGCCGGACTGCTGGCGCCGGAGGATCGCCCGGATCCGCAGGAGGAGCTCGCGGACGCTGAAGGGCTTGACCACGTAGTCGTCGACGCCGAGCTCGAAGGCGACGACGCGGTCGATCTCGTCGCCGCGGGCGCTGACCATGATCACCGGGATCGTCCGCGTGCGCTCGTCGAGGCGCATCTGCCGGCAGACCTCGGTGCCAGAGAGCGTCGGCAGCATCAGGTCGAGGAGCACGAGGTCCGGCGGCGGCATCCGATTGACGAGCTCGAGCGCGCGCGGGCCGTCTCCAGCGTCGAGCACGTCGTAGCCCTCGCGCTCGAGGTTGTAGCGGAGCGAGTCGACCAGGTCTTGCTCGTCATCGACGATGAGGATCGTGGCGGCCATCGTGTGTCTTTCGGCTCTCCGAAGTGCGCGCCGGGGAGACGCCGGGCGCGGCGGCGGTGGCTATGGATCTAGCGCGCAGGGTTGCCAGAGGGGTCACGCCTCCGAAACATCGAGGTCACAGCCTCCGCCGCGCTCAGCCGCGGACGCGGTAGGAGACGAGGGCGAAGGTGCCGCTCGCCCGGTGCTCGATCACCGAGCCGAGGAGCTGGAGGCGGAGCTCCTCGCCGCCCTCGCGATCGACGACGCGGAGCGCCGGCCGCCGGTGGATCACGATCGGCCCGCGCGGCTCGACGGCCTCGGGCTCGACGGCCCGCAGCTCGAACGAGCGCCCGCCGAAGCTGCGCAGCGCCCGGTCGAGCTCGTCGGCGCTCTCGCGCGACTGCATGTCCCAGATCAGGTCGGGGCCCATCTGCGCCGCGCTCGGGTGGTTGCTGAGCTCGGCGAAGAAGCGACGAAAATCGGCGCCGTCGATGAGCAGCGCCGCGAGGCTCTCACGGTCCTCCGCGGCGAGCCCGGCGAGCGCCGCCTCGGCGACCGCGTCGAGGCTCGCCAGGCCGCCGCGAAGCGGCGCGTCGTCGACCGCCTCCGCGGCGACCGGAGGCTCGCCCCCGTCCTGACCGCCGGAGCCAGAGCAGGCGAGCCCGCCCGCGGTCGCGAGCAGGCCCGAGAGCACGACCGAGGCGAGGGCCCGGGCGGCGCCGATCGTCCTCGACGCCGCCTTCAACGCTGCGCAACGCGCCAGTGTCGACCCTCGCCGCACGATCCTAGTTGGTGACGTAGGTGGTCCAGCCCTTGGTCCAGTCGCCGGCGCTGTCCTTGACCGCGCCGATGAAGCTCCCGGCCGAGTCGAAGGGCGCCGGCGGGGTGACGCCGGTGTGGACCGGCGAGGCGGCGTCGGGGGCGACGTCGAGGGTGCCCCAGCCGGTGTTGGCGAGCATCGGGTCCATACCGAAGAGGTTGCTGCGGACGGGGTCCTCGACGAAGGTCATGAGGTCCCAGGTCGAGCCGTCCGAGACGACGTACGCGTCGCCGGCGCGGCCGTTGTTGAAGAAGAGCGAGTTCATGATCGTGATCATCCCGGCGTCCGCCTGCGCCTCGGTCTGCTCCTCGGTGAGCTCGACCTGGGCGTTGTTGAAGCCCATCACGATGACGTTGTGGAACTCGCCGGCGGTGCCCTCCTTGAGCTTGATGCCGGCGCTCTTCGAGCCGTCGCCGCCGATCGCCGTGACGTTGGCGAGCATCGGCTTGGTCCGCGGCTCGGCGTCGCGGTTCGCCTCCTGGTTGGAGATCTCGAAGGCGAAGTTGCCGGTCCCCGGGTCCTGCTGGATGACGACGTACTGCAGCGAGCCGGTCCAGCCCTGGTCGATGTCGACCGAGTCGTCGCCGGCGCCCGTGATGACGATGTGCGAGCCCGACCAGGCGCCGCCGAACATCTCGATGCCGTCGTCCTCGCCCATGTGGACCTGGAGGTGATCGACGGTCGTGCCGGTGCCGCAGGCGTAGAAGGTGACGCCGTTGAGCTCGTTGTCGGTGGTGAGCTCGTAGCCGGCGTACTCGACGCGGACGTACTGGAGGGTGCCGCAGTTGTAGTCGGCCTTCGGGCTGTCGCCGCCGCCGTAGTTCGGCTGGTCCTCGAGGCCCTCGGCGACGCCGACGCCGCCCATGACGTTGGACTCGGCCTCGCCGAGGAAGACGATGCCGCCCCAGTCGCCGCGGGCGCGCGTGCCCTCCGCCTGGCTCGAGGTGAAGACGATCGGCATGTCGGCGGTGCCCGCCGCCTCGAGGCGCGAGCCCTGGGCGATGACGAGGGCGCTGCCGTTGGTGCCGCGGACGGTGACGCCCGGCATGACCGTCAGGACGGCGCCGTTCTTGACGGTGACGATCCCGTTGAGGACCTGATCCTCAGACCAAACGGTGTCCTCCGTGATCGAGTTGGCGTCCTCGCCGGTCTCGCCGGTCTCGCCAGTCTCGCCGGTCTCGCCGGTCTCGCCGTCGTCGCCAGAGCAGCCGGTGAAGGCGAGCATCAGACCGAGCGTAAGAATCTTCGAAATGCGGAATGTCATTGGCTTCCCTTGCCTCGTGGGTGGTGCTAGCTACTAACTATTCTCAGTTTGTGACGCGCGACTCCCAGCTCGGTGACAGCGAGGAAACATCATCGCGCATCTGAAATTTGAAGACATGTCCCGAAAACCAGGCGCGTGACAGCGGCCCACGCCCCGCATCTGCGGAGCCCGTGGACTCGCCCGCGGCCGCCACGGCCGCGCCGATCAGATGTCGTAGCGCAGGCCGACCGCGAAGGTCAGGCCGTAGAGCGTGTTGTAGGTGATCGAGTCGTTCTCCCCCTGGACGAAGCGACGCCGCCAGTTGAGGAGGTTGTAGGCGCCGACCGAGAGCCCGAGGCCCTTGTAGAGGCGCTGGAGGTAGGTGAGGTCGACGCTGTGCACCGGGAGCTCGTAGATGTGCGGGAGCCCCTGGCCGCCGACGAAGGCGATCCGCCGCCCGAAGGTGTTGTAGAGGAGGCGGATGTTCGTGCCGATGTCGTCGTTGTCGTAGGCGAGGTAGGTGTTGATGACGAAGGGCGACTGGCCCTCCATCGGCCGCGGCGGGCCGCTGAAGTCGAAGCCGTCGAGCGCCTTCTCGGTCGGGTACTCGACCCGCGAGTGGATGTAGGCGAAGTTGGCGCCGATCGACAGGTCGCGCAGGCCGCGGTGGACGAACTCGAGGTTCTTGCGCAGCTCGAGCTCGCCGCCGATGTTCTGGGCCGAGCGCGCGTTGCGGTAGCTCTGCAGCGGCGACGACGAGTTGGCGATGACGCGCTCGATCGGCGCGTCGAAGAACTTGTAGAAGGCCGAGACCGCGATGACCTCATTCGCCGACGGGAACCACTCCCAGCGCAGGTCCGCGTTCCACACCTTGGTCGAGCGCAGGTTCGGGTTGCCGAAGACGTTAAAGCCGCCGGCGAAGTCGGTGAAGATGAAGGGCGCGAGCTCGCGGAACTCCGGCCGCGCCAGGGTCTTGGCCCCGGACAGGCGGATGTTCATGTCGCCGGTCCTGTCGTTGCCGATCGGGAAGATCATGCTGACCGACGGGAGGATGTCGCGGTCGACGACGTTGCCGTTGTCCTCGGGGTCGATCGGCCGGCCGAAGCGGTCGTAGGGGCGGACCTTGATGTCGCTCGCCTCGAAGCGGGCGCCGCCGACGACGCGCAGCCAGCGGACGAGCGGCAGGTCGATCATCGCGTAGCCGGCGTAGATCGACTGGCTGGCGTTGTAGCTGTCCTTCGCCCGCGTGAACTCGCGGATGAAGAAGGGCTCGGTGCCGCCGCTCGCCATGTTGGCGCCGCCGCCGATCGTCATCGGGTTGAGGATGTCGCCGGTGCCCGCCGGGCGGGTGTCGCGGAAGTCGTCCTGGACCGCGTACTCGAAGGAGCGCGTCGCGAAGTTGCGCTGCTTGCCCTCGACCCAGCCGCCGAACTTGAACGCTGAGTCGAGCTGGCCCCACTGCTTGAAGGGCATCGTGAAGTTGGCGGCGCCGGTCGCCGTGTTGTCGACGAGCTTGAAGAACTGGAAGCGGATCGCCTCGGTGTCGTCGACGCGGTAGCCGTCCGGCTCCTGGCGGAAGAGGACGTCGCGCAGCAGCGGGTCGTCGAGGCTCGCCTGGGCGAAGGACCCGAACCAGTCGAGCTTGAGCCCCTTGGCGCCGGGGAACTCGTGCTTGCCGCCGAGGCGGGCGAAGGCGATCGACCGCATCTGGTAGCGCATGCGGATGTTGCGGACCGGCGTCTCCTGGTTCGTCGAGCGCGCGAGGCCGTCGAGCTGGCGGATCTGGAGGTCGGCGTCGCGGGTGTAGAAGCCGCTGAGGTCGAGGCGGTGGTTGCTGCTCAGCTTCCACTTGAGGAGCGTCAGCCCGGACCACGCGGTGTTGAAGACGGTCTGCAGGCCCTGGTAGTCGACGCGCGGCGTCGCCGTGTCGAGGTCGACGAACTCGTCGTCGGCGACCTGGCCGTCGGCGGTGCCGCCGTAGATCCGGATCGTCTCGCGCAGCGTCTGCTGGCTGTTGGAGTACTGGGCCGCGGCCATGAAGCCGAGCTTGGTCCCCCACGGGTTGAAGGTCGTGCCGATCGAGCCGCCGGCCGAGAAGTTCGGCATGCCGACGTGCGGGCGGATCGACGTCTTCGTCGACGGCATCGCCTCGCCGAACCGCTCGATCTGGTCGTCGCTCCAGATCCGGTTGAGGTTCTCGTCCTGCTCGTTGCGGTTGATCCGCGTGTCGGTGTCGAAGAGCGCGGGGAGCGAGCGGCCGATGTTGCCGAAGGCGACGCCGTCGCCGGCGAACGTGTCGCCCTTGAGGCCGTCCTGGCCGATCGTCGCGGTGTTGACCCCGAGCTTGGCGTAGACCGACGCCGAGAACTCCTCGGGCGGCTGGCGGCTCTCGAGCTGGACCGAGCCGCCGGCGAAGTCGGCCGGGACGTCCGGCGTCGCCGTCTTCTGGACGTTGATCGCCGAGAAGGCGCCCGACGGGAAGATGTCGAGGGGCACCGAGCGGCGGTTGGGATCGGGGCTCGGGACGCGGGCGCCGTCGAAGAGGGTGTTGCCGTAGCGGTGGCCGAGGCCGCGGACGAAGAGGTAGCGGCCGTCGACGATCGTCGCCGAGACGATCCGCCGGGCGACCGCCGAGGTCGCGCCGCCGCCGGACTTCTTGATGTCGTCCTGGCTCATGAAGTCGCGGGTGCTCGTCGCCTTCTTGCGCTCGACCAGCTTGCCCGCGGCGCTCTCGGTGTTGATCTCCTCCTCGACGAGGACCGTCTGGGCCATGCCGGCGATCGGCGCGAGCTCGCGGTTGATCGTCTCGTTCTTGTCGGCCTCGACGCCGACGCCGGAGATCGTCACGCCCTCGTAGGCGTCGTACCAGACCTTGATCTCGTAGGTGCCGGGCGGCAGCGGCAGCTCGAAGTTGCCGTCGACGTCGGTCTTGGTCGCGTACTTCGTGCCGTTGGCGCTGACCTTGGCGCCGATCAGCGGCGAGCCGTCGGTCGAGTCCTTGACCGTCCCCTTGACGGTGCCGGTCGGGCCCTTGACCGCGACCTTCGGGACCTCGAGCTCCTTGGCGAGCGCCTCCTCGTCCTCGGTGAGGTCCTCGAAGCAGAAGCCGTCCTCGCAGCTCTCGCCGTCGCTCTCGTCCTCGACGCCGAAGCCGTCGTCGCCCTCGCCCTCGCCGCCGCTCTCGTCCTCGACCGCGAAGCCGTCGTCGCCGCCCTCGTCGGCGCGGGGGACGGCGACGCCGCCCTCACCGCCGCCGCCTCCCGGGGCCGCACCGCCGCCGCCTCCGGGGCTCACGGGGACGACAGCGCCGCCGCCGGCGCTGTCGTCATCGTCATCGGTCGGCGGCGCCTCGGGGGCGATGTCCTGCGGGCCCTCGTAGTCGCGCGGCCCCGCCGACGCGGACGCGGGGAGGATCAGGGCGAAGGTCGCCAAGGTCGCCAGGGTCAGGAGCGTAGACGACCCCTGTCGGCCTCCGCTGGGGAGGCCGCTTCGGATATCACGTCGCATGCCAAAGTCGTCGCTTGTTGCGAAGGTGTCGGGGACGGGGCCCCGGCGGGCGCATCGAGGAGGCGCTGCGGCCAGAGGCTAGTTCTCCGGCACGTCCTCCATCTTCTTGGTGAGGATCACGATCGGGTAGGCCTGGGCGGCCTTCGACAGATCGATCGCCGTGAGCACGGCGCCGTAGGGCGCGTCGTCGCCGGCGTCGAGGTAGAGGGCGTTGTCCGGGCGCGCGTTGAACATCCGGATCAGCTTGCGCGTGAGCTCGTCCCGCGGGACCGCGATCTTGTTGATCGAGGCGTTGCCGTCGTCGTCGATCGACAGGACCAGCGGCTTGTTCGGGTCGTTGGACTCGTCGAGCTGCTGCTCGACCGTGTCCTTCGGCGGCAGCCGGACCCAGAAGGACTTCGACAGCACCGGCGCGAGGACCATGAAGATGATCAGGAGGACGAGGACGACGTCGACCAGCGGGGTGACGTTCATCTCGGGCTTGACCCGCGGCTTCTTGCCGAAGGGGCCGCCCTGCGAGAGATCCATGCCCATGGCTAGCCCCCCTCCCCTTCGCTGTCGGGGCTCCACTCGCGCTTGCCGGCGACCTCGAGGGCGATGCCGCCGAAGCCGATCTCCTGCATGTCCTTGAAGAACCCGCGGAGGACCGCGAAGCGCAGGCGGGCGTCGCCGCGGAGGATCGTCCGCCGCTTCGGCGTCTCGTCGTGGACCCGCTTGAGCTCGGCGAGCGCCGCCGGGCGGCTCATGTCGCTCTCACCGACGCTGATGACCTCGTCGACGTCGATCGTCACCACCAGGGGCTCGAGCTTCTCGTCGGGGTCCTTGTCCGGGTTGAAGACGTTGACCAGCTCGATCGGCTTGCCCTCCTGCATGTTCGGGATGATCACCATGAAGATGATCAGGAGGACGAGGACGACGTCGACCAGCGGGGTTACGTTGATCGAGGGCTTCGGGCCGCCGCCGGACTTGCCGGTGTCAATCGCCGCTCCCATTGGCGCCCCCTTCGAGGTAGTCGAGCAGCTCACCCGCCGAGTGCTGCATGCTCATGTCGAGGCGGTCGAAGCGGCCGCTGAGATAGTTGAAGATGAGGACCGCGGCGATCGCCACCGCGAGGCCGACCGCCGTGACGATCAGCGCCTCGGCGAT
>JAGQIT010000259.1:14293-18788 GCA_020431135.1 Myxococcales bacterium
CCGATGCCGCCGCCGCCCGAGGCCGCGATGCCCTGGAAGGCGGTGATGATGCCGATGACAGTGCCGAAGAGGCCGATGAACGGCGCGGTCGAGCCGACCGACGCGAGGATCGCCATGCCGCGGCGGGCCTCGGCGCTGTACTCCTCGAGCTTGCGCGCGAGCTCGCGGCGGGTCGCCTCGGCCGGGCTCAGGCCCGAGTTGCCGCGGTTGTTGTCGTAGGTCGTCAGACCGACGAGGGTCAGGCGCGCGAGCGGGTTGCGCGGGAGCCCCTTGGCGAGGTCCTTGAGCGCGTCCTCCTCGCCCGCGTCGAGGAGCGAGCGCGCCTTGTTGGCGAAGAGGTTGGACTCGCGGCGGATCCGGCCGAGCACCAAGAGGCGCTCGATGCTCACCGCGAGGCTCGCGAGGCCCATCACGACGAGGGCGATGGCGACCATGCGGGCCATCAGGCCCATGCTCTCCCAGATTTCGACGAGCGACAGTTCCATGATCTCTGCTTCCTACTGCGCGGCTAACCGGCTTTGAGCTTGAAGGGGATGGTGACCGGGATCCACACCGAGATCGCCTGCCCTTGGTACTTGCAGGGGGTGTACTTCCAGGTCTTCACGGCCGCGACGACGGCCTTGAGGAAGAGCTTGTTCGCCTTGTCTTGCGCCTCTTCGCCGGTCGCGGAGTTCTTCTTGCGGAGCACCTTCATCCCCTTGACGCTGCCGTCGTTGGAGACGTGGAGCTTGATGACGATCTGCCCCTCGATGCCCTCGTCGCGCAGCGACTTCGGGTACTCCGGGGTCTTGTTGCCGGGGTCGGGCTTCGGCGGCGTCGAGCGCTCCGGGCGGTCGATCGGCTTGGTCGGGTCGATCTTCTTCTTCTCGACCTTCGGCTTCGGCGCCTCTTCCTTCGGCTTCGGCTTCGGCTTCTCCGCCTTCGGCTTCGCCGGCTTGGTGCCGGTGCCGGCGCCGCCCTGGCCGGTGCCGTACTCCTTGTCGGAGCGGGCCGTCTCGGCCTCCGGCGGCGGGCCGTCGGGGATGTCGACGGGGACCTGCGGCTGCGGCTTGGGCTTGGGCTTCGCCTTCGGCTTCGGCGGCGGCGCCTCGGGCGGCGGCGGCGGGGCCTCCTCGGGCTCGGGCTCAGGCTCCTCCTCGGGGGCCTCCTCCGTGGCGAAGTCGGCGATCTCCGGCTCGAGGAGAACGTCGACCTGCTCGCCCTTCTGGTTGTGGAGGAAGACGCCGTAGCCGCCCGCGGCCAGGTAGATGGCGACGGCGAGGAGGTAGGAGACGCCGCGTCGGCGCTCGAAGACCGTCTCTCGGCGCGATGGGTCGAAGCCGGTGAACATCAGCCGCGCGCAGAATGGTCGGAGGAGATTTCAGGTCGATGGCGCGAATGTTCCAACTGTGTGACATTGTGTTGCGGGCTGTGACTCACTGATCAGAAGGCCACTTCGCAGACGATGACCTTCAGGACATGCGCATGCTCACGGTAGCCGAGCTCCGCTGTACGACCGCAGAGACGACGCTGCTCGAGGTCGACGCGCTCGAGCTCGCGGCCGGCGAGCGCCTCGGCCTCGTCGGCGCCTCGGGGTCAGGGAAGTCGCTGCTGCTGCGGGCGCTCGTCGGCCTTCGACCGCGTGGGATCGACGTCTGTGGGGCGCTCCGCTTCGCCGGCGCAAGCTACGACCTCGGGCGTCCCGCGGCGCTCGCGGGGCTCCGCGGACGCGGGCTGGCCTACCTCAGCCAGTCGGCGGCGGCGAGCCTCGATCCGACGCGGCGGGTCGACGCCCAGCTCGCTGAGGTGCTGTCGCTGCACCTACAAAGAGAGATGAGTGGGCGCCGCGACGCGGCGGAGGATCGCCGCCGTCGCCTCGCCGAGGTCGCCCTGGATCCCGCGATCGCCGAGGCCTACCCGCACCAGCTCAGCGGCGGCCAAGCCCAGCGCGTCGCCCTCGCCCTCGCCCTCGCATGTGGACCGCGGGTGCTCCTCGCCGACGAGCCGACGGCGAACCTCGACACGCTGAGCGGCGCCCGCGTTCTCGCGGCGATCGACGACGCGATCGCCGGCGAGGGGTTGGCGATGATCCTCGTCAGCCACGACCTCGCCGAGGTCGCCGCCCGCTGCCCGCGGCTCGTCGTCCTCGACCGCGGGCGGGTGGTCGACCGCGGGGCGACGGTCGACGTTCTCCTCGAGGGAGAGTCGGGGAGCCGGAGCTCCGCTACGCGCCGCCTCGTCGCCGCGGCGCGGGTCCGCGAAGCGGCCATCGCCGACGCGATCCGAGGCGGCGGGTGATCGACAGGGCGCCGGAACCAGCGATCCGCGTCCGCGGGTTGACGGTGACGATCGCCGGCGAGGCCCGCGTCCGCGGCCTCGATCTCGACCTCGGGAGAGGTCGCGCGGTCGCGGTGATCGGGCCCTCCGGCGCCGGCAAGTCGACCCTCGCCCGCGCCCTCGTCGGCCTCGAGCCGGGCCTCGTGGGCTCGCTGCGCCACCGCGGGCGTGAGCTGGTCGGCGCCCCGCGATCCGCCTGGGCGCCGCTGCGCCGCGACGTCCAGCTCTGCTGGCAAGACCCGCTGCGGGCGCTCGATCCCCGGCGGTCCGCGCTCGCGTCGATCAACGAGGCGCGGCGCCTCGCCGGGCACAGACCCTGGACTCGCGACACCGACGCTCTCGTTCACCTCGCCGCCGAGCTCGACGTCGAGGTCGCCGCCCTCGGCCGACGCCCCGCGGCCCTCAGCGGCGGTCAGCGTCAGCGCGTCGCCCTCGCCCGCGCCCTCGCCTGTCAGCCCGCGCTGCTGATCGCCGACGAGATCACCAGCGCCCTCGACCGCCCGCTCGTCGCCGACGTCATCGACCGCCTCGCGGCCCGCGTCCGCGACGGACTCGGACTCCTGCTCATCACTCACGACCTCGCCCTGCTCGGGCCGTGGATCGACGAGGCCGTGGTTCTCGACGGCGGCACGGTGGTCGAGCGGGGCCCGCCTGCGCAGCTCCTCTCCGCGCCGCGCAGCGACCTCTGCCGCCGGCTCCGCGACGCCCTCCCCCGCCTGCAGTAGGCGTCGCCGAGCGCGGCTGTCGTTCCTGGACAGCTGCGGCTCAGCGATCGCCGAGCGGCATCCACCGCGCCTTGGGTCGGCGCTCGAACAGACCGAAGCGCAGGTCGACCGCGAGCTCCGCGGAGAGGAAGGGATAGGTGACCTGCCCGCTGACGCCCCAGCGGCGGTTGCCGATGCGGATGAAGATCCCGCCGGCGAGGCGATCGCGGCGGATCGGCGCCTGGTTGATCGGATCGGCCGACGACGGCTGCGTGTCGACCTCGAGGCCGCGGACCCAGCCGATGTCGAAGCCGCCGGTGAACCACGCCTGCGACAGGGAGACGCTGCCGAGGAGATGATCCGCGCGCTGCTGGAACGAGATCGTCGCCGGGTCGAGGTCGGCGACCGGCGGCGGGTAGAGGATCCGGAAGTAGTGGGCGCCGACGGTGAGCACGCGGCCGCGGTAGAAGGCGACGCCGACGAGCGGCGACCAGGCCGGCGTCGCCTCGCCCGGCAGCCAGTGAATGGTTGCCCCAAGGGTCAGGTGGTCGAGGAGGCCGATCCGGAGGCCGACGCGGTAGACGTGCGGCAGCCCGAAGGCGAGCTCCGGCGCGAGCACGCCGTGATCGAGGTAGCGGTACGACGGCGCGACCTCCCGCTCGAGGTAGCGGCCGAGTCGGCGGCGTTGCTGCGGTCGCGATCGCGGACCCGTGCGCTCGACGTCAGCCGACGCCGCGTCGACGCTTGCCTCCGCGCCGGCGTCTCCTGCGGAGGCCTCCGCGGCCGGCGACCCGGCGCCGACCGTCGCCGCGGTCTCGGCCGCGGGCGTCGAGACGAGGAGCAGACATGCGAAGAGAACCGGCAACGGCGGACGATTGAAGCCCAAACCGTGAGGAAGCGCAATTCGTCCGCGGATGCCGCGAGCCCCGCCGCGCGAACGGCCCTGCATACTGCCCGTGCATGGCCGCACGAGCGCCGTTTTCGACCTCCTCCTCGGCGGAGGCGAGCGCCTCGAAGCGAGCCCCATCACGCGCCACGCGGGACGCACTGAGGCGTACCCGCGCGCCGCGAGCTCCGGAGACACGATGACGAAAAAGCCCCTCTCTCGCGCCATCTACATCGTCGCCGCCAAGCGCACGCCCTTCGGCACCTTCGGCGGGACCCTGAAGCAGCACACCGCGACGGACCTCGGTGTGGTCGCCGCCAAGGCGGCGCTCGAGGCCGGCGGGATCGACCCGAAGATCATCGACGCCGTCTGCGTCGGCAACGTCGCCCAGACCTCGGCCGACGCGATCTACATGGCCCGCCACGTCGGCCTGCGCGCGGGCGTGCCGATCGAGGTCCCGGCGCTGACGATCAACCGCCTGTGCGGCTCGGGCTTCCAGTCGGTCGTCAACGGCGCCCAGGACATCCTCACCGGCGAGGCCGACATCGTCCTCACCGGCGGCACCGAGAACATGAGCCAGGCGCCGCAC
>JAGQIT010000019.1:0-4039 GCA_020431135.1 Myxococcales bacterium
GCAGGCGAGGGCGAGCTCGAGCCCGCCGCCGAGGGCGTAGCCGTTGACGCAGGCGATCAGCGGCACCGGGCTCTGCTCGAGCTGGCGCAGCACCGACTGCCCGCGTCGCGCGAGGCCGCGCGCCGGCCCGACCGAGGTGACCTGCGACAAGGCCTTGAGGTCGGCGCCCGCCACGAAGGCCTTCTCGCCCGCGCCGATCAAGATCGCCCCGCGGAGCTCGCCGTCGCGCTGCAGCCGCTGCGCGGCGCGCTCGAGGCCGTCGAGGGTCTCGGCGTTGAGCGCGTTGAGCGCCTTCTCGCGCTGAACCGTGATCGTGGCGACGCCGCCCTCGACCTCGAACGCTACCGGCTCGCTCATGGCTAGTCCTCGAGGGTGACGGTGCCCATGCTGATCGCCTCGTGAGGCCGATCGTTGCTCGGGTCGCGCGGCGCGTTCACGATCTGGTCGACGACGTCCATGCCCTCGATCACCTGGCCGAAGACGGTGTATTTCCCGTCGAGGAAGCTCGAGTGACGGCCATGGCAAATGAAGAACTGCGTGCCCGCGCTGTTGGGGTCGTTGGTGCGCGCCGCCGAGACCGCGCCCGGCACGTGAGGCCGGTCGTTGAACTCCGCGTCGAGGGTGATCCCGTCGGGGTGTCCGCCGGTGCCGGTGCCCGTGGCGCAGCCGCCCTGGATCATGAAGTTCGGGATCACGCGGTGGAAGATCTTGTTGGTGTAGAACCCGCGCCGGGTCAGGTCCTTGAAGTTCTCGACGTGCTTGGGGGCGACGTCGGGGCAGAACTCGATCACGATGTCGCCCTTGTCGGTCTTGAGGCGGGCCTTGGTCTCGCTCATGGCTTAGCTCCGGTAGGTATCTCTAGCTGGGATTTCGGTTACTTCTTGAAGGGGACCAGGCGCACGGAGTCCATGACCACCGGCTCCACCGGCCGGGACTTCTCGTTCTTCGGCCCCTGCTCCACGCGCTCGACCTGCGAGATCGTGACCGCGACGTCGAGGCCATGGGTCAGTCGCCCGAAGGCCGTGTAGCGGCCGTCGAGGTCCTTGCGATCGGCGACGGTCACGTAGAACTGAGAGCCCGCGGAGTCGGGGTGTCCGCTGCGCGCCATGGAGAGGGTCCCCTGAGTGTGCGTGAGCCCCTCGGGGAGGGGGTCGGGGATCTCCGCCGGGATCATGTAGCCGGGGCCGCCCGAGCCGTCGCGCTTGGGGTCGCCGCCCTGGATCATGAAGCCGGGCATGGCGCGGTGGAAGATCAAGCCGTCGTAGAAGTTGGGGCTGAACACGCCCTGCTTGTAGGCGCCGTACTGAATCAGGTCCGCGAAGTGCAAGGCCGTGCCGAGGGTCGGCCCGTCGGTGAACAGCTCCGCGCGCATGGGGCCGTGGGTCGTGACGATCCGCACGGCGAGCGCGTCGTTGCCCTCGGCGTCGGGGGTCACGGTGACCTTCACCGGGTCGGCCTGGGCGCTGACCGGCGCCAAGGGCGGCGGCGGCTCGGCCGCGAAGCCCGGGACCTCACTCCAGTCGCGGTTGCGCCCGTAGTGGCCGGTGATCGTGTAGGTCCCCACCGCGAGCGCGGGGAAGGCCATGACCGCCGACGTGCTCTCGCCCGGCTTGAGGGTCACCTTGGGGAAGTCGTCCTTGAGCGCGAGGAAGCCGTCGTTGCGCAGCTCCCCGCGGATCTTCTCCCACACCACCGTGGGCCCGTCGTCGAGCTGGAGGTCCAACGAGCACAGCCGGCGGTCGTCTTCGAGGATCGGGAGCTCGAGCGAAGCGTCCCCGGTGTTGGTGAGCACGAGGGTCACCTCCACGCGCCCGCCGAGCTCGACGCTGGCCGCCTTGGGCTCGCAGGTGAGGGTCACGCTTTGGGCGCTTGCGACGCTCGTCAGCAGGGTCAGCCCGAAAATCAGACCACGCATTACTTCTTGCTCCAGTCGTAGAACCCGCGCCCCGACTTCTTGCCCATGAACCCGCTCTCGACCATGCGGCGCAGGAGCGGGGGCGGGGCGAACTTCGCCTCGCGGAACTCGTCGTAGAGGACCTCGGCGATCGCGAGGGTCGTGTCGAGCCCCACGAAGTCGAGCAGGGTGATCGGGCCCATGGGCATGTTGCAGCCGCCCATCATGCCCGCGTCGATGTCTTCCTTGGTGGCGACGCCCGACTCGAGCAGGCGCACGGCCTCGCAGAGGTAGGGCACGAGCAGCACGTTGATCACGAAGCCCGGGGTGTCCTTGGCGAGGATCGTGTTCTTGCCGAAGCCCTCGACCAGGGCCCGGCCCTCGCTGATCGCCTCGTCGGTGCTCTCGATCCCGCGCACGATCTCGACGAGCTTCATGACCGGCACGGGGTTCATGAAGTGCAGGCCAATGAACCGGCTCGGGTCGCCGGTGTGCGGCGCGAGCGAGGAGAGCGGGATCGAGCTGGTGTTCGTGGCCAGGAGCGCCCCGGGCTTCTTGACCTTGGCGATCTCCTGCCAGAGCTGGGCCTTGAGCTCGCGGTTCTCGGTGATCGCCTCGATGATCACGTCGCAGTCGGCGAGGTCCTTGAAGTCGACGGTCGAGGTCAGGCGCCCGAGAGCGGCGTCGCGGTCCTCGGCGCTGAGCTTGCCCTTCGAGACCCCGCGCTCCATGGACGCCTTGAGGCGACCGAGCCCGCGGTCCAGGCACTCCTGGTTGAACTCACGGACCACGGTGGGGTGCCCGGTCCGGATCGCGACCTCGACGATCCCGGCGCCCATGAGCCCACACCCGACGACTCCGATCTTCTTCACGTGCCCTCCCGGCTGGTGGAACGGTGTTCCCTGGCGAAGGGGCGTATCGAACCACACGTCTGGCGAATTCTCCACCCACGGCGGCGAGCCGACGGCTCGGCGCGCCGGGCACAAATCCCGACGGTGGTTGAACCGAGGGCTCCGACGTGGTGGGCTACCTGGGTCCGGCGAAGGCATGGAGGACGCGGTGAAGCGACCGCTGATCACGGCCGAAGACCTGCAGCAGTCTCCCGACATGGTGATCCCCGTCGGGGCGCGGCTGACCCCGCTCGCGCAAGACCTGCTGCGCAAGCGCGGGGCGGTGGTCCGCGGGCGCGGAGCCATGCCCCTCGCCCGCCGCCTGCTGATCGCCAATTGGAAGAGCTACAAGACCGTCGGCGAGGCCTGCGAGTTCGCGCGCGCCCTCGGCGAGCGGGTGAGGCCGCCCACCGCGCTGCAGCTGGTGATCTGCCCGCCGTTCACGGCGCTGGCCACCCTCGGCGAAGCCCTGCGCGGGGTGGCCGAGCTCGGCGCGCAGGACCTCAGCCCCCACGACGAGGGCGCCCACACCGGCGAGGTCGCCGCGCGGCACCTGCTCGACGTCGGCTGCAGCTACGCGCTCGTCGGCCACTCCGAGCGCCGGGCCGCGGGCGAGGGCGACGCCCTCGTGGCCACCAAGCTCGAGCGCGCCCTCGCCGCAGGTCTGCGACCCGTGCTCTGCGTGGGGGAGACCGCCGAGGAGCGGGCGGCGGGCCGCGCCGAAGCGGTGGTCAGCACCCAGCTCGGGCGCGCCCTCGCCAACACGCGCCCCACCGACCTGCCGCGGGTGGTGGTCGCCTACGAGCCGCGCTGGGCGATCGGCAAGGGCGTCACCCCGACCTCCGCCGAGATCGCGGGGATCCTCGGCCACGTGCGTCACAGCCTGCGCCAAATGGCCCCCGAGGTCGCGGAGCGGGTGAGCGTGCTCTATGGGGGCAGCGTGAGCCCCGACAACGCCGGCGAGATCCTCGCGCTCGAGGACTGCAACGGCGCCCTCGTGGGCGGCGCCGCGCTCGACCCCGTGCGCTTCAGCGCGATCCTCGCGGCGGGGAGCTGACGTGACCGCGCCCTACCTCGTCGTCGCCGCGCCCGTACGCGCCGAGCCGCTCGAGGAGGCGGTGGCGGAGCTGGGGGAGGTCATGACCTCACCCGAGCCGGGCGCGGCGCTGCTGGCGCTGCACCAGGGGCTGCGGCCGCGCGCGATCGTGCTCGACGCGACCGGCGCCGCGCTGTCTCCGGTGGAGTTCCTCCGCGG
>JAGQIT010000019.1:4079-9785 GCA_020431135.1 Myxococcales bacterium
CCCGAAGCCCAGGATCAGCTCGCGCCCCTGCTCAGCGCTGGCGCCGCCGATTCGCTCCTGCTCCCCTTTCGTCGCCTCGACCTCCTCGCGCGAATCCAAGCGCGAGAGCGCTGCCACGAGCCCGGCGAGCCCGCGCCGCGCCAGCTCGACGGCAGCGTGTTCCGCGACGCCAGCAACCGCTCCTCGGTCGAGGACGGCGGGGTGTGCTTCGGCGACCTGCTGGTGGTCGGCGAGCTCTCGCGGGGCGGGATCACGCGCGTGCTCAAGGCGCTGCGCCTGAGCGACGGGAGCCTGGCCGCGGTCAAGGTGCTCGACCCCGCGGTGGCCAAGCAAGACCAGGACTGGTCGCGGCGCTTCGAGCGCGAGCAGAGCACCCTGGCGGGGGTCGAGCACGAGAACCTCGTGAGGATCCGCGCGGCCGGCACCCGCGAGGAGGTGCCCTTCGTCGACATGGACTTCTTCGCCGGCGAGACCCTCGATCAGAAGATCGACCGCGAGGGCAAGCTGCCCCCGGAGCGCGCGCTGGGGATCGCGATCCAGGTCGCCCGCGGGCTCAAGGCGTTGCACGCCAAGGGGGTGATCCACCGCGACGTGAAGCCCGAGAACATCCTGATCGAGCCCAACGGACACGTGCGCGTCAGCGACTACGGGCTGAGCAAGCCCCACGACGACGCGGGGCTGACCCAGGAGGGCGAGATCCTCGGCACGGTGGCGTTCATAGACCCCGACCTGCTCGCGGGCGGGGCGAGCGACTTCGCGGGCGACATGTACGCCCTCGGGGTGACGCTGTTCGAAATGCTCACCGGCAAGGACGCGATCGAGCCGGGCCCGCCGACGAGCATGTTCCGCGAGGCGCTCCAGGGCACGGCCCAGACCCGCGCCATGCAGCACATCGAGGGCAAGCTCAAGCCCGTGGTCTCGCGCATGCTCGCCGTCGACCCCCGCGACCGCTACGCCGACATCGACGCGGCCCTGACCGAGCTCGAGCGCTTGGTACGCTAGGGGTGACACCCCTGCGCCCGGGGATCGTCTCCCGGGCATGAGGACCTACGTGAGTCGCACCCTGATCGTCGGTGACGTGCACGGCTGCCTGGCCGAGCTCGACGCGCTGCTCGTGGAGCTGGAGCCGCGCGCGGGGGACCGCTTCGTGTTCGTGGGCGACATCGTCGACCGCGGGCCCGACTCGGTGGGGGTCGTGCGCCGTGTGCGCGAGCTCTGCGCGCGCTACCCCGGCCGCGACCTGCGGATCCCCGCGCGCGTCCCCGCCGGCCTCGTCGACGCCTTCGTCGGCGCATGCGGCTTCTCCATCGGTGCGATCGCCCAGCTCGAGCTCGCGCTCGACCTTTGCGGCGTCCGCAGAGGGTGAACGAGACACGCGCCGTCGGCCTGCTAGGCTCTCCCGCGATGCACCCCTGGCACGACATCACGATCGACGAGGACGCCCTCGAAACCGCGTTCCCCGCGGTTATTGAGGTCCCGCAGGGCTCGAAGAACAAGTACGAGCTCGACAAGGCGACCGGCCTCCTGCGCCTCGATCGCGTCCTCTACTCGGCGGTCCACTACCCCGCCAACTACGGCTTCATCCCCCAGACCTACTGCGACGACGGCGACGCCCTCGACGTCCTCGTCCTCGCCCAGGTGCCGGTCCACCCGCTGTGCATCGTCGAGGCCCGGGCGATCGGCGTGATGCGGATGAGCGACGACAAGGGCGGCGACGACAAGATCGTCGCGGTCAGCGTCCACGACCCCGCGGTCTCCGACTACCGCGACATCGCCGACCTCCCGCAGCACACGATGCGCGAGGTCCGGCGCTTCTTCGAGGACTACAAGATCCTCGAGAACAAGCGCGTCGTGATCGACGACCTCCTCGGCGCCGCCGAGGCGCGGAGGATCATCCGCGAGGCGCTGGCGCTCTACCGCGCTGAGTCGCCGCGCTGAGCCGCTGCGGAGCGAGCGGCGGACGCGATCGTCTCCGCGCCGCCGCGACCGCTTCCCGCGGATCGGCCTCCGCGCCCGCCCGCTGCGACAGCTCCCCCCCGGCCGTCAGGCAGCGCAGGCCCCGAGGCGGCCCCCTGTCGCCGCTGCGGGCTGGCGTTCGATCGTCTCCGCGGCGCCGCGACGCCTCCCCCTACTCGGACTTCGCCCGCGTGCGCAGCGACAGCTACGTCGTCGGCTCCGCCAGCGCCGCGCAGGCCCGCCGCGCCGCCTCCGGGCCGCCGCCGCCGGCGACGAAGATCAGCTCCTTGTTGCGGACGTGGCTGACCTCGCCGACCTTGGCGCCCTGCGGGTTGTAGATGCCGATCTGCGCGCCGACGTAGCGCCGGTAGTCGACCTCGATGACCTCGACCTCGCCCCACGGCGCGAGGAGCCCGAGGAGCTCGTCGCGGTCGAGGAACCCCTCGTTGCTGAACGAGACCACGAGCGTCGGCGCGTCGAGGGCGGCGAAGAGCGCGGCGAAGGCCGCCCGACACCGCCGCTTCGAGTTGAACGGGCTCTGGCGCTCGCGGCAGTCGACCCGCTTGCGCGCGCGCCCGTAGGTCTCGGGCCTGTCCCAACGGACAAGCGTCTCCCAGATGTGATAGTTGCCGAGGTAGGAGTGCTGGTTGTAGGGCGGGTCGACGTAGACGACGTCGGCCCGCAGGCGCGCGGCCGCGTCGACGGCCTCGAGGCGGTGGGCCTCGCCCTTGCCGTGGCGCGCCTGCGGGAGGACGTCCGGCAGGCGGAGCTCGAGCGGGCGATGAGCCCGCGGCGCCCAGCTCTTGAGGTAGGCCATCTGCACGCCGGTGGTCGAGTCGACGCGATCGGCGGCCTCCATCAGCGACACGAGGAGCACCGCCTCGAGCTCCGCGGGCAGCTCCTTGGCGGCGATCGCCTCGCGGATCGCGTCGATCTTCGCGCCGTTGCGCGGCTGGAAGAAGCGCGCCTCCTCGCAGAAGGTCTGGGTGAAGTAGCCGGGCGCCGGCGGCACCGCCTGGAGCTCGGCGAGCAGCCGGGTCGCGTCGTGCTCGATCGCCTCGCGGTCGGCGGCGACGTAGCAGGTCGCCAGGGTGTGCGCGTAGGCGTTGTGGTCGTTGGCGAGGACGCGGAAGCCGGCGCCCTTGAGGGCGTGACCGACCCGCGAGGTCCCGGAGAAGAGGTCGACGACGCTGCGCGCCCCGTCGATCTCGCCGACGATCGCGACGATCCGGTCGAGGAGGCGGCGCTTCGAGCCGAGGTACTTGATCATCCGTGCGCCCCTCGTCGCCGGTCGGACCGGCGGCCGCCGCCCGCCCCGTCCGGCGATGGAACGCCGGTCTACCGCCCGGAGAGGCCCGTGCGCAAGGCCGCGCTTGCCCGCAGGCCCGCGGGGTGTTACCGACCATCATGCTCGAAAGCACCGCCGACGTCGTCAGCGACGGCAAAGTCGTTATTTTCAACTACACCCTCCGCACCGACGAGGGCGAGCTCCTCGACGCCTCCGAGCCGGGCTCCCCCCTCGCCTACCTCCACGGCGCCGAGAACATCGTGCCGGGCCTCGAGGCGCAGATGAGCGGGCGCAAGGCGGGCGACGCGTTTGACGCGGTCGTCGCCCCCGAGGACGGCTACGGCCTGCGCGAGGAGCCCGGCCTGCGGGCGATCCCCCGCGAGGCCTTCCCGCCGGACGCGGAGCTCGAGCCCGGCATGGAGCTGGTGATCGAGGACGACGAGGGCGAGCTGACCCCGATCTGGATCCTCGAGATCCGCGACGAGGTCGTCATCATCGACACCAACCACCCGCTCGCCGACCAGACCCTCCACTTCAGCATCGAGATCGTCGGCATCCGCGACGCGACGGCCTCCGAGGTCGAGCACGGCCACCCGCACGGGGTCGACGGCTCGCACCAGCACTAGCGCGCCGACGCGCGGCTCCCCACGAACGCGAACGCGAACAGGAAGAGGAGAGCGGGCCCGCCACGCGGCGCCCGCTCTCTTCTTCGCTTTGGACCGACGCCCTCGCGATCCAGCGCCAGGGCGCCCGAGTCCACGGGCACGAACACCTGAACACACGAACACACACAAAGAGAGAGCGGGCCCGCCACGCGGCGCCCGCTCTCTTCGTCGCAACGGACCGACGCGCGACCTAGCGGTCCGGGCGGTTGAAGAGCCCGCTGCGACCGGCGCTGCTCGAGCCGCCCGCCCGCCCCGGGCCGCTCTTGTCCTGCATCTCCTCGTAGCGCTTGCGGACGATCTCGCCGGCGACCCCGCGGGCGCCGACGCCGAAGGCGATCGCGACGGCGAGGCAGAGGCTGCCGAAGAGGAGCCCGAAGGTCAGGAGGACGAAGTCCTCGGCGACCTCGAGCTGGCGCACGGCCATCGTGAAGGCGAAGACGAGGACGACGTAGCGCGCGAACTCGGGGAGCCAGCGCTGGGCGTCGGAGCCCTCGTCGCCCTCGCTCGCCTGGCGGGCCTCGATGACGTCGCGAACGTAGCCGCCGATGCCGAGGCCGATGACGACGATGCCGAGCGCGACGATGACGTGCTTGACCAGGTAGGCGAGGAACGCGTTGACGTAGAGCGCCCAGGTGTCGAGGTGGAGGTTGGCGAGCGCCTGGGCGACCGCCAGGAGGATGATACCTGCCTGGACGAGGAAGCCGACGAGCTCGCTCGGCTCGCCGAGGCGATCCTCGCGCTCGGCGATCTTGGCGAAGCCGAGCTTGGCCATCAGGCCGTCGAAGCCGAGGTTGCGCAGGCCGCCGGCGACGACGCCGCGGAGGATCCGGCCGGCGAAGACGGCGACCGCGACGACCACCGTCGACACCGCGAGGCTCGGGAGGATCAGCCAGAAGCGCGCCATCATTTCGGTGAGCGGCTCGCTGAGGGTGACGAGGCCGACCTCGTTGAACGCGGCGATCGCCGCCTGGATGATGATGAAGGCCATCACCGAGGTGCCGACGACCCAGCTCGCCTTGGCCTTGCCGAAGATCTTGCTGAGCCCGACGCGCTCGACCAGGCGGTTGAGGCCGAGGGAGTCGAGGACGTTGGCGAGCACCGAGCGGACGACGCGGCCGAGGATGTAGCCGGCGAAGAGGATGAGCCCGGCGAAGGCGACCGACGGGACGACGCCGATCAGGCGGTCGATGGCGTTGTGCAGCGGCTGGGCGATCGCCGAGATCTGCAGGGCCTCAAAGGCGCCCGAGAGGCCGACGATCATGATCAGCGCGAAGACGACCGAGCCGACGTGCTCGCTGAAGGGCTTGCGCTCGGCGTCGTCCTCCTGGTCGTTGAGCTCGGCGAAGCGGGCGTCGACCTTGAGGAGCTTGAGGCCGCGGCTGATCAGCTTGGAGAGCAGGGTGCCGGCGAAGTAGGCGACGACGAGGATCGCGATCGCCTTGCCGACGAGCGGCAGCGCCTGGATCACCGTGTCGACGAGGCCCTGGATCGGCCCCGCCGCCTGCGACAGGCCGGCGTACTCGAGGACGCCGACGATCACCAGGAGCATCAGGAGGTAGTAGACGACCGAGGACAGGAAGCGCTCGAGGCCGTCGGCCGCCGCGTCCTCGCCCTCGCCGCCGCCCTTGTCGTCGACGAGGAGGCTGAGGCGCAGCTTCTTGGCGATCTTGTTGTCGATCGAGGTGCTGCACAGGACGCGGTAGACGCCGTAGGCGGCGACCTTGGCGACGAACCACCCGGCGATGAAGAGGAGCACCGCGAGGAGGATCCGCTGACCGACGACCATCGCGTTGTCGG
>JAGQIT010000260.1 GCA_020431135.1 Myxococcales bacterium
GACCTCTACAAGATCGACGTCGGTGTGCACGACGGACCCGGCTCCGAGCACCTCCACTACAGGTGGAAGCGCTACTGCGACGCCGGCCTCCGCTACCTCCGCGAGAACGCCGACGACTGGTACAACAACGACAAGGCGGGCCTCCTCGCGGGCTTCAAGGAGCGCGTCTTCGGGTCCGCGATCGGCTGCGCGATCGGTGCCTGGCGCTGCATGGACACCGGCCCCGGCGGCTCCTACGAGCGCGTCAATCCCGGCTGGTTCGGCGAGCGGATGGGGGGCTACGGCCTCGGCCGCGGGACGCTCGGATGCGTCGTCGATCCGCCGCAGATGCGGGCGATCGACCAGCACGGCGATCCGTGCATGCTGACGCTCTACGACGTCCATATCCGTCGGGTGCTCGAGAAGGTCCGCGACCGCCAGCGCTACTTCCTGTGGCGCTCGCTGGTCGCGGCCTACGTGAAGGCGGACTTCGACGCCTTCCGCGATTCGGCGATGCGCGACGAGCTCATGCGGGCGCGCAAGCTGATGTTGGAGCATCCCGACCGCAAGCTCGTGGAGCTCGCCGACGTCGCCGATGACGAACCCGGCCTCCCGGGGAGCGGCAAGACGTGGAAGCAGCAGCTCCGCGACAGCGGGGTCAAGCCGCAGCACCCGCTGATGTTCTCCGGTCGGCGGATCACCGCGGGACCGCAGCCCGGCACGCTCAAGCCGACGGACGAGCCGCCCCCCGACGTCCCCGTCTCCGAGCAGCCGATGCCCTTCGGCGAGCTCGCGGACGCCGACGTCGGCGGCGAAGAGGGCTCGCGTTCGAGCGCGCTGTGGTGGGTGGCCGGCGGCGCAGCAGTGTTGGGAGGTGGGGCGGCGCTCGCCTACCACCTCAAGAAGCAGCGAGAGGTTCGAGGGAGAGGAGCAGGTGATGGCAGCTGAAGTGGCGAAGACAGGTTTGGGTTCGGTGTGGGTCCCCGTGGTCGTGGGCTCGGTGATCTCTGGGGTCGTGAGCGGCACCGTGGGCTACGTCCTCGGGTCGCGCAAGACCGCGTCGTGCTCGTGCAAGACGAAGGGCGCGACGCTCCCGGAGAGCGGCAACAACGGCAAGAGCGGCAACAACGGCAACGGGAAGGCGTAGCGATGGATCGTCCGCTGCTCATCGTTGACGCGGAGACGGGGGAGGTCGTCGGGAGATGTACGTCACAAGACATCCCGTCGCCGGGCGCCGCCAGCTCGAAGTCGAAGGTAGCGGCGGGCAAGAAGAAGACCGCGGCCAAGGCCAAGTCCGCGAGCAAGAAGCGGTCGTCTAGGAAGGCTAAGGCCTCCGGCAAGCGGAAGGAGGAGGCGAAGGCTTCGGAGAAGCCGAAGAAACCCCGCAAAGAGGCCGAGAGCTCCGAGGAGCCGCGGGAGGCTGAGGCGAAGAAGCCGAAGCGACAGAGCGCGACTGAGAAGCGCGCCAAGCAGAACAAGCGGCCAGCCACGGCGAAGACCTGGAACCTCGACGACGCCAAGGAGCAAGCGCGGTTTGACGCGGCGGTGCTCAAGGCCGTGAAGGAGGGGGCGGTCAAGGCGGCCGCGATCCCTCCGATCGTCGGCGGCACGGAGATGCAGGCGATCGGCGCGCTTGGTCGCCTTGAGAACGCCGGCGAGCTAGAGATCGTCAAGCGCGGTCCTCCTGCCCAATACAGGCCCGTGCGCGCTCTGACGGGCAAAGCCGGGAAGAAGAAGCAAGAGCTCCCTTCGCTGCGCTGGCGCGCGGAGAAGGTGAACGGCCGCAGAGCTCAGGTGGCTCGCTGGGACGACGGGGTGTTCCGCATGATCGAGCTCTCTAGCGGGAAGTGGGCGCTCTTCTTCGAGGAGGGCGAGGACGTCGAGTCCTACGGCTGCGGGGCGAGCCGCACGGTCAAGAAGGAGGCGCGGCTGATCGCCGCCGCGGGGAGGCCGTCGCCCGAGGCGTGGAAGGCGATGGATCGCAAGCTCGGCGACTGCCCGATCACGACGCGACGCGTGACGGAGGCGAAGGGGGTCAAGCTCGAGTGGGAGGAGTCGATCCGCGGGGGGCGGAAGGTCTGCGTCGCGCCGACCCAAGACGGCGACTTCGAGATGAAGTCGGCCGAGGACGGGAGCTTCGCGCTGATCTTCCTGCGACCAGGCGGCAAGGTCGAGAATCTCGGCTGCGGTTCGATGGGCACCGTCCAGCGCCGGGCGCTTGAGGTCGTGCAGGCGCAGACTCGCGGGCAGCCCGAAGAGGTCGAGAGCGAGGTCGAGGAGGTCGAGGAGGCCGAGGAGGCCGAGGAGGCCGACGCAACGGCGACAGTCAACGCCGACGTGGCGACGGAAGAGCGCCCCGACGCGGATGCTGAGGGCGGCGAGGGTGAGGCCGAGGAGGATGACGTCGACACCAATGGTGTGGGCGGCGACGACGACCCTCTCGGCGGCATCGCCCCCTCAGAGGGCCGCCTCGCCGTGGTCGGCGAGCAGATGATGGGCGGTCTTCGGGCCGCGCTGGAGGGCCTGTGAGCGCGGCGGCGAATTCGAGGCGGCCGAGCGCGCCGAACGCTTCGGGAGGCGAACTCCTCGAGCGCGTACTCCCAGCGATGGCTGCGCCCGTCGCGCTTGAAAACAGGCGCCCAGGCGGGTGGACGACGCCGGAGTACCGCCGCACGGGCCCCGTCGACACGAGGACGGCGGCAGGTCGCGCGACTCTCGACCGCAGGATCGCCGTCCCCCTCGAGCTCCGGTCTCCGCAGACCGCGGCCGAGCTCCAGCGGGTCGGCGGAACCAACGTCCAGGTGCGGGCGAGCCTGGGCCGCCTGATCAACGCGGGCTGCGTGTCATGGAAGCGCGAGGGGCGAGGCGGACGCTACGCCTACTCGCTGAGCGAGGGCTGTGGAGGGAGGCAGAGGGGTGCGCGGTGAGGTGATTCTCGAGAAGATCCTGCCGACGTGGCGGGCGACGATGAAGGGGGTCGTGACCTCCGCGGAGTTCGACTGGTTCGTCGACACGCACCGCGGCGCGATCGTCTTTGAGCTGGAGCACTGGTACGCGCGGCGCGAGTGGGCGAAGGAGCTGCCGCTCGCGCGGCGGCGGATCGTGGCCTCGCTCGCCGACGAGCTGCGCGACCCTGACGGCGACCTCGCGGCGGTGTTGCAGCGCGCCGTCGACCTCGGCGCTCCCGGGGCGCTGGAGCTCTGGCATGAGTACGACAGCCTGGACCCATCGGAGCTCGCCCGCCGACGCGAGTCGCTGGCGAAGACCCTCGATCGCGGGGCGTCGCCCCCGAAGGGCGCCGAGGGACCGCGGCGCGCGAGCGTCCGGGGGGCGCCCCCGGAGGAGCGCGGACCGAAGCGGCGGGCCGAAGCCAACCTCGCGGCGATGGAGCTCGCGGTCGCTGTCGAGAACGGGGCGCGCCGCGGACGCGAAGCCGCCCGGGTCCTGCGTGGCTACTCCGGCTGGGGCGGCCTCGAGCTCAGCCGCTGGGCAGACAAATTCCCGGAGGGCTGGACCAAGGAGACGCAGGGCCTCATCCATGAGTACTACACGCCCGCCGCGGTCGCCGACGCGATCGCCGACGCCGTCTGCCCGCTCCTCGACGACGTCCTGACGCACCACGGGCAGCTCCTCTCGCTCGAGCCCTCCGCGGGGATCGGCCGTTTCATCGACGCGTTCGATCGCGCGCGGTGCGGGAAGAAGCCGCCGATCACCTGGTCCGCGGTCGAGTACTCGACCTCCTCCGCACGCCTCCTCGGCCTGATCCGCCCCGACGTCGACCTCGTCCAAGGCTCCTTCGAGGCGTGGGTCGCCAAGTTCGGCGCGGAGCTCCAGGGCGAGATCAGCCTCGTCGTCGCCAACCCGCCCTACGGCGAGCGCGGGACGACCCGCGTCGACGATCCTGACCCGCAGTACCGGCGCGAGAAGGCCGCGGCCTGGTACTTCATCCGCCGCGGACTCGACATCCTCGCGCCCAACGGCGTCGGGGTCTTCCTCGTTCCCTCCGGCTTCCTGAGCGGCACGACGGATCGCCACGTCAAGCTCCGGCGGACGGTGCTCCGCCGCCACCACCTCGCGTGGGCCGTGCGGCTACCCGGGGCGATCTTCCCCGGCGTCGGCCCGCGCCTCCAGGTCGACGTTCTCGTGTTTCGTGCCCGCGGCGGAGAACTCGCGGAGGTCGATGCCGAAGACAGCTTCATCCTCGAGGGCCGCTACTACGAGTGGTACCCAGATCACGACCTCTCCGAGGAGAAGGGCTTCTCCGGCCTCCCGCCGATGGACCCGCGGCCGATGTGCTCGGCGTGCGTCGTCCGCAGCTTCGCCTGGGAGCGCCCGACGCAGCGCTACGCCCGGGTCGCCGAGGACACGGCCGAACTCGATGAGCGCCTCAGCCCCGCGGTCCGCGATGCGCTCCAGGTCGGGCGCCGGGTCCGTGCCTACCGCGCGGCGATCGCAGACGGTCACGCGGACGCCCGCGACCAGCGGCCTGAGCTCCTCCGCGACCTCGAGGCGCTGGCCGAGCAGCGGACGACGATGGTGACGATCGCCCGGCTCGCCGAGACGACGAACTCGCTCAACGCCCAGGCCCTCACCGCCGCGTACACGGCCGCGGGAGCGCCTGACCTGCCGAAGCCGGGCCCGGAGTCGTCGCGCTACAAGGGCCAGCCGAGCGACGTCGTCGCGCAGGCCGAAGTCCTCTACCAAGATCGCCGGCGGCTGACCGTCGCGGAGCTCCTCGACTTCCACCTCGAGCGCGGCGGCAACCTCCCGCGGGGGACCGCGCTTGAGCGCCTCTTCGCGGCCGGCTGGTGCCTCGACGGCCCCGAGCTCGATCAGCTCGTCCCCCTCGCTGACTACGTCACCGGCGACGTCGGCGGGCGCAGGCGCGAGCTCGACATGGCGGCGATGGGCGCGGACGCGGCCCTCGCCCGCCAGCTCGCTGAGCAGCGCTCGCTCCTCGAGAACGCCCTCTCGCCCGCGGACTTCGAGGACATCCTCTCGATCTCGCCGCGCCAGGGTTGGGTCCCGCTGGAGCTCGTCGCCGAGTGGGCTGGGAAGATGACGGGCGCGCGGCGGGCCCTCTCGCTGATCCGCAAGGACGGCCTCTTTCAGATCGCGGGCCAGCCCTACACGCGGCTCGATCAGTCCGGCGTCCCCGACAGCGTCGTGCGCTTCGTCGGCTACCTCAACCACGACCGCGGCTTCTTCCGGCCGAAGACCGACCCGCCGCGCACGTCGGTGCCGCTGCCTCCGGGGTCGACCGCGATGACCACGCCGCTGTGGGAGCCGAGCGAGTCAGGCGCCGACGATCGCGTCCCCGCCGACGAGGTGCGGCGGCGCTGGATCATCTTCTACGAGTCCGACTTCTACGGCTGGCTCAAGCTCGACGCGCGGCGGATGGAAGCCGTGCGCGACGCCTACAACCGCGCCTTCCGCTCCTACACCCCGCGCGAGTACCCCGCGGACCCGCTGCCGATCGCCCGCTGGGGCGACGAGATCAAGCTCGCGGACCATCAGGTCGCCGGCGCCCGTCGGCTCCTCAACCAGCGCGGCGGGCTGCTCGCCTTCGACGTCGGCGTCGGCAAGACGTTCACGGCGATCGCCACCGTTGCGCGCGCGCGGCAGGAGGGCTGGGCGCGGCGGCCGATCGTCGTCGTCCCGCAGACGCTCCTGTGGAAGTGGAAGCGGGACTTCGAGCGCTGCCTCCCCGACTTCCGCGTCGTCGTGATCGGCAGCAAGCTGCACAAGCTCAGCCGCGGCGAGCGGGTCTCCGCGGCCAAGGCCGCGCTCAAGGCCGGGCAGATCACGCCCGCGCAGTTCGAGGCCCAGATCACGACGTCGAAGACCGACGAGGGGGACGAGCGTGCCGAGAAGTGGCGCTCCTTCCAGGCCGGCCTCTACGACGTCGCGCTCGTCTCGTACGAGGCGCTCTCGCGCAACGTCATCCTCGACCGGACCTTTGAGCGCTACGCGCGGTCGCAAGACGCGCTCATGCGCTCCGCGCAGATGACCCTGCGCCAGGCCGCAGGCAAGGAGCAGAAGAAGCTCACCGAGCGCCAGAAGGCGATCAAGGAGCACGGCGTCAAGGGCTGGCTCAAGCACCAGCTCCAGAGCAAGCTCCCGCCCGACCGCGGGATCGTATGGGAGGAGCTCGGCGTCGACCTGATGGTCATCGACGAGGCCGCGTCCTTCAAGAACCTCCACATGGCCGAGCCGCGCGAGGGCGGGAGCCCGCGCTACATGGGCGGGGCGGGCCGCTCGGGCTCCAAGCGGGCGTGGAACTTCGACATCCGTGCCTCCGTCGTCCGCGAGCGGACGGGCGGCGCCGGCATCGTCCTGCTCTCCGCTACTCCCGCGAAGAACTCGCCGCTCGAGTTCTACAACATGATCCAATACATCGACGGCGACGCGTGGTCGAGCGTCGGCATCGACGATCCCGAGCAGTTCATCGATCGCTACTGCATGATCAACACGGCCAACGTCGTCTCGGCGAGCTTCAAGGTCGAGCGACGCCCGGCGGTGACCGGCTTCACGAACCTCGACGAGCTGCGCTCGATCGTCTTCCGCTACACGGAGTTCCGCAAGGCCCGCGACGTCGGCATCGAGCTCCCCAACCCGCGCGTCTATCGCTGCGAGCTCGACCTCGACCAGGAGCAGGCCCAGAAGTACGAAGAGTTCGTCCAGGAGATCGAGGCGTCGCTGAAGGCCCGCAAGGCGCAGTCCGTCCTCGGCAAGCTCGCGCGGCTCGGGCTCGTCGCCCTCCACCCGAAGCTGGACGAGGGCTACTCGTGGAAGACCCGCGACGGCGGCGAGGCGACGCGGCGGGTCGGGCCCAAGGCCGTCTCCCAGTGGGCGCGCGCCGGCTGGGAGGTCGTCACCGGCGAGGACCAAGGCGACGACGACGGCGATGTGCTGATGAAGGGGACGCTCGAGGCGGTTGACCCCTCGTCGCCGAAGTTCCGCGCTGTCGCCCAGCGGGTCGCCGCTCAGCCGACGTGCGGGCACATCGTCTTCTGCGAGCCGACGGCGGCGCAGTCGTGGCTCCGCGACGTCCTCGTCGACTACGGGATCCCTACGGAGCGGATCGCCATCATCAACGCCGACGTCGCCAAGGCCGCGGAGCGCTTCAAGATCGCGCGAGCGTTTAACGGCGACGACGGCGAGCCGCGCTACGACGTCGTGATCGCCAATTCCGTCGCCAACGAGGGGATCGACCTCCAGACCCGGACCTGCGCGATCCACCACGTCGACATCCCGTGGACGCCCGCTGACCTCGAGCAGCGCAACGGCCGAGGGCACCGGCAGGGCAACCAGAACGTCACGATCGGCATCTACTACTACCTCGCGCGCGGGTCGATGGACCTCTTTCGCTTCGATCTGATCCGCGGCAAGGCCGGCTGGATCGACGACCTCGTCGCCGGCAACCCGGAGACCTCGAACCCGGCGGCACAGACCGAGCTGAGTCCCGAGGAGATGCTGATCGCGCTCAGCGGGGATCCTGCGCGCACGCGCAAGCTCCTCGCGGCGAAGCGCGAGGAGGACGAGCGTCAGAAGATCCGGGTGGCGCGGGAGGCTGGAAACCGCCGGCTCCTGCGCGTGAGCTCCACTTCCCGCAAGCTCGCCGGACTTGCCAAGGACGATCCCAAGGCGAAGGCCATCGCGGAGGAGCTCACGGCCGACGTCACCAAGCTGCGGAAGATCCGGCCGGAGCTGTGGCCCTTCGCGGCGCTGATTGAGCCGGCGCAGCGGCGCGAGCTGATCGCGACGTCTGTCACGGGGATGCCAGTCTACGAGGGGATGCGGCTGCGCCTGCTTGCCGGGATCCAAGGAGCGGAGGAGCGCCCGCTCGCGGAGGGCTGGAGCGGGCTCGTCGAGGTCGGCAAGCCGCTCGGCGACGGGCTGATGATCGCGGTGCGTCAGGCGGGTGAGTCCCGCTGGCGGCGGAAGACGCTCGAAGAGCTGGGAAACGACATCGACGCGCGGAGCCTGCTCGAGTCCGACGCGTGGCCCCAACAGGACACGGCTAGGATGATCTCGGACGCGCAGGGGCTGCTGTCGAGGCAGAGCCTCCTCAAGACCCTCACGACTGATTTCGAGGGCGCGAGCGACGGTTTCCGTGCCGCGCTGTGGCCTGCGCTCGGCGACCGATTCCTCGCCGCAGCGGTCAAAGAGCGGCTCCCCGTGCCCGCGGTCGTCGACGGCGCGCTCGCCCTCGTCGAGGGTCCGACACCCGAGGGGGCCGAGTTTCTCCCGTGGACCGTCACCGGCTTCGAACGCGCGGAGGCGCTCGGACGGCCGAAGAAGCTCCCGTGGGGGGAGCTCAACAAGGCCTCGCAGCTCTGGTGGGGTCGGCCCTTCCCGAAGGGCGTCGTCGATGAGACCACGCCGGAGACCCCGGCGAACCCGGCGGATACCGTCACCCCGGAGGAGGGGACGCCGACGCCTGCGCCTGCGCTGGCGCAGGACGGACCCGTCTGGGAGGGCGACGAAGACCCGCTGCTCGCGGCGGCGCGCAAGCGCAAGCGCCGGGCGATGGCGCAGAGCTCCGAGGGCTACGTCGATCTCCTCGGCGGTCTCGAGGAGCTCGCCCAGCTCGACGACCCGATGACGCTCGCCTTCCAGTTCCCCGAAGAAGGCGGGATCCGCGAGCTGATCGTCGAGTACGTCAACCAGGAGCGGTCGGGCCGAAAGGTCACCACCGACGGCGGGCACCCGTGGGAGATCCGCGAATTCGTGACGGAGCTGCGGGAGAAGTTCGCAGACACGATCCCCGCGGACGGCACCGTACTCGCGCGCGGCGGCGGGCTCGTGGTGCGACCGACCGCGCTCCGAGGGTCGGCGGAGGACGGCTGGTACGTGCTGCGGCAGGACACCGCAGGCGCCTCGCGCCGCTACGTCGCCCTCAAAGGCGAGTTCGACCTCATGGCGCGGGAGATCGGGATCGAAAACGTCGAGGACCCCCGAAACCAGGGCAAGTCGCTCGCGTCGGGCGACGATCTCTACGTCGACTCGCCCGACCTCGATGACGCCCGCGTCACTGGGCTCTGGAGGGTCTACCGGCGGCTGATCGAGGTCCTCCACGCCGCGCCGCAGGCCCTCGAGCAGTCACGCCAGACGATCCTCTATGCGCGCGAGCTCGCCGACAGGCCGCTCTGTCAGGGCCGGGCGCGCGAGGAGGCCATGAAGGCGATCAAGGGCGCGATGGATGAGTACTTCAAGGCGTCCGAGCGGGTCCAAGAGGGCGCGTTCGGGGCCGCGTACACCAATCTCCGGCGCCTCACTCGCTACATCGCCCTGCAGGCGCAGCAGCTCGCGGAGAGCTGCGCGCTCGGCCAGACCGCGCTCGGGGTCGGCGTGATGCTCGATCCGAGCAACGTCGGTGAGGCGCAGAAGCGGGTCGGCGATCGGCACTTCGCCGCCGACGAGGCCCAGTACACGGGCGAGGACGTCGACGAGTACGACGACGTGGACGAGGACGACGCGTGAACGGGGGAGCGATGGCGAGACGACCGAAGACAGACGAGGAGGCGGTGGGCGACGCCCTCGATCGCGAGCGCGAGGCCCTCCTCAAGGTCCAGCGGATGCGCTTCTACCTGGCGGTCGGCGCGTCGTTCGCGGCGGGCGTCGGCATCGGGGCCTTCACGACCTACCAGATCGCCTGCTCGCTGCGACCCCGGCGCTAGAAGAAGAAAGGGAACGACGATGGCGACGCTGCTCGACTCACTGCTCAAGGGGACCATGAGGGCGCTCTATGCCGAGCTGCTCGTGCTGGAGAAGCGCGAGCGGGAGCTCGAAGGCGAAGCCGAGAATGAGGGCGGAGGAGCCACAGAGGCCGAAGCGAGCGATCAGGAGAAGGCTGCTAGGGAGGAGGCTGAGCCCGCCGACGAAGAGGAGAACGAGGCCAAGCCAGACGGTAGCGACGACGGGGCGGCGCAGGGAGAACCGGACGAGGCCGCGGCGGCTCCCGGAGCAGACCAGGCAGACACTCCAAGTGAGGCGGGCACATCGGCTCAGGCGCACGACGTGACGGCGTGGTCTCCGTGGGCCACTAGCTCGGGCGCTGACTCCGGCGCCTCTGTCGAGGACGAGCCAACGATTGAGACGTGGAACTTCGGCGGAGCTCCGGACGCGGGCGCGGAGATCGATCATCAACCGCTGACGGTCATCGTGAGTAGGACCGTGCAAGCCGTCCCCCGGCGCGAGAAGCCGGAGGCGCCTCCATCGCGCCCGGAGACCCCGGAGACCCCGCCTAGCGCGACGAATTCGGAGCCGGAGCCTGCTCCGACGAGCTTCAGCCCGCCGCGCGCGAAGTCGACCACTCGCCGCTTTGCGCCGCTCCGCCCCCGTACGGACGCGATCGTCGCCGCCTTCCGTCTCCTCGCGCAGCGCGTCGAGTCCCTCGAGACCGTGTTGGTGGAGAAGGCCCGAGCACCCGAGACCCCGAGCGCTCCGCCCTCGTACACGACTCCGGGTGTGACGTCGGCGAGCACCGCCACGGAAACGGAGGGCGAGCCCGTGGAGAACACCCCCGGAGTCGTGCCGCTCAACCTCGTCGACGAGCCCGGCGAGGAGCTACCAGACGAAGGCGACGAGCCTGGCGACAGCGCCGTCGCTGTCGACACGGATCAAGAGGACGACGATGACGGCGCAGATGAGGTGGACACGCGCGACGCGGAGAGCCGCGACGGCAGCGCAGACGAGCGCGAGGCCGTCAACGCTCAAGAAGCGAGCCGCCCGCTCCGCCTCATTAGGCACGAGCGAGAGACCGAACGAGCGCGACAAGCCGCCGAAGAGCGGGCGCTCTGGGGAACCATCCGCCCCGCCCCGCTCGAGACGCGGGAGCGCGACTGGGACAACGCCGACGACTACGACCCGCCGCCGCTCGAAGACGACATCCTCGCGCTCGAGGAGCTCGACGACTTGCTGAGCGAGGAGCAGGCGGCGGAAGTGAACTAGCGGCGAGGAGAGGTGAGGCATGGAGAGAGCGACGTCAGACCCATTGCGCGCGTGTCAGGAGGACATCGCCGAGATGAAGCGAGGGATCACCCGCCTCAACAAGACGTGGGTGAAGGCGACCCGCGTGTCGTTCGTGGTCGGCGGCGTCCTCGGCCTCGCCGGCGGCTACTTCCTCGGGAAGTGGGCGGGGAGCGTCGCCGGAGAGGGCGACGACGAATGAGCGACGTCGACAAGATCCGGCGCGAGCTCTTCCAGGGCGAGGGCGCGTTCGTCGACAAGCTGAAGAGCGCCGACCGCTCCGAGCCGGCCGTGAGGGACGAGGCGGTCGTTCGCCTCAACGCCCTCTTCAAGTACGCGAGCGTCGAGGGGAGAACGCAGTTCCTTCAAGAGATGAAGATCCCCGGCGCCTGGCGAGATGCGAGGCGCGCCTACGAGACCTGCCTCAAGGGGGGCGGTACCGAGGAGGCGTGCCAGGAGGCCCAGGCGAAGGTGAAGACGTTCCGCCCGCTCTTCGACGCGTGGCCCCCGGAGAACACGATCCCGTCGTGGTGGTCAGCCCCGCTCACGCACCTGATCGGGACGTACGACCCCGAGAATCTGCCCGCGGGCGAGTTCAAGGGTTGGCGAGAAGAGCTCCGCGAAGACGACCCGCTCCTCGCCGGTGTCGTCGACGCGGCGGACGCGGCTGGAGAACTCGCGGACGACGTCGGCGAGGCGATCGAGGACACGTTCGAGCCGGAGCCAGAGCCGGACGACGGGATCTCGTGGTGGAAGGTCGGCGCGGGCGTAGCCGCGTCTGCTGTCGTCGGCGCGATCGTCTACCGCATCGCCAAGGGGTGAGGCGACAGCCATGCCCGGCGCAGGGCACAGCGAGAACAGAAGCTCAGGTTGAGGGAGTTGGAGGTTGAGATGGACGCGGAAGTAGACAACGAGAACGACACGATCGAGCAGGTGATGGAGACGATCGACCGCTCCGAGGCGCTCGCGCGCGGCCTCGGCGGCGCGCTGACCCGGCTCGGCACGATGCTCTCGGTGGCGTCGAGGCACGTCGCGATCCAGAGCCGCGTGGTCGAGGCAGAGCTGCGGATGATCGACAGCAAGGCGCGCGTCGGAGGGGCGGAGTGGGACGCGATCTCTGTGTTCGGCACGTTCTCCACGAACGCCATCGAGGCGGTGCGCTCGGCCTCGGACGAGCTCGCGGTCAAGCGCGCGCTCGTCTTTCGGCAGATCATGTCGCTCCTCTCGATCGGTCGCGATCGCCTTGAGGTCCGCGACTACCTCGCGGAGAGGGGCTGGGAGCGGAGGAACGAGACCTCGTCCGAAGAGCTCGTCGCTCAGGAGCTGATCCTCTCGACCCCCGGCATGGTGGCGTTCATCCGCGGCCAGGTCGAGATCGACGAGCTGTGGATTGAGCCCGCGCCGTCCCCGAAGCGCAGGCGCAGCCCCGGTCGCCGCAAGAGCCGCAAGGCCTCGGGCGAGCGCGACTGACGGAGGGCGCGGCGACATGGCGAAGCGACGCAGACGCAAGAAGACGACCACGGGGCACGCCCCGCTCTTCCTCGGCACCCTGGGCCTCAGCGCGATCGAGACGGCCGCGAGGGCGGCGCGGTACCGGGGCAAGGGCGCGAGCCCCGAGGAGGCGTGGCGCAACGCGACCGCCGACGTGATCGAGAAGGCCGCGAAGGCCGACACAGACGCCGCCGACGCGCTCGCGGAGGCGGCCGAGACCATCCGCGAGGGCGGGAAGTAGAGCGAGAGGGAGGCAGCAGATGGCAGAAGCAATGACGATCCGACTCACCGCACTGGGGGCGCTCTCCGGCGCAGGACTGATCGCCCTCGGCCGCGAGGCCTTCACATCCGCGGCGAGCGGCCGGTTCCTCAGCGCGACGATCCCCGCCGGCAGCCGCGTCGCCGCCGACATCTTCGGGTTCTTCGGCGCCGGCGGGGTCAAGGCGGTCACCGTCTCCGCGACGACCCACAACCCGCGCGACGTCCTCCGCGTCTACGTCGGCGCGACCGCGCGGACGGAGCTCCGCCTCGGCGGCGGGCCCCAGACCGTCGTCTTGGGCCCCGGCGAGGAGCTCGCCTTCGTCACCGAGGCCGCGACCGTCATCCAGCTCGTGGTCAACGAACTCGCCGAGGCGGAGCAGGCCGCGAGGGTCGAGGACAGCCCGTCGGCGTCGGTGCGCGTGCGGCTGACGAGCGGCGTCGGGTTCACGTCCGCTGGGGTCATGGGCGTCGCGCTCTCCTGGTCGGCCGCCGAGCGCCGCCTCGAGGCGAGCAACGCCGGCGCCGGTTCGCTGCCCCTCGACGCGGTCGACCCGCGAGACTCCCGCTTCGCCGGCTACTGGTGGCGCGTTCGCGTCTCGGGCTGCGACGGGACCGCCTACGCCGGACCTGCCAACAGGGCGACAGGCGACGCGGCCCTCGAGGCGCTCGCGCCGGGCCAGTGGTCGCGCCTGTGGCGGGTCAGTCACGACGACTTGCTCGCGGTCCAGAGCCCCGGCACGCGTACGGGCTGCCCCACGGTCATCGCCGAGCACGAGCTCCTCGCGGTCGACAGCAGCGCGATCGCCATCACGGCGACCACGGACTCGACCACGGGCAGCTCACTCGTCGCGCAACCCGGCGGCGTCATCCCCTGGGCGGCGTGGACCAACCTCAGCGTTAACGCGGCCGGGGCGACGCGCTCGGAGGAGGGCTGGGAGCTGTGGACTCACGCGATCACCGGCAACCCAAACGCCGCCGGCAACAAGGGCTTCCACGGCTCCGGCGCCGGCAACAAGGCGATGCTCGGCACGGACTTCGTCGACGGCATGCCGCTCGGCGACCTCTCCTCGCTGTCGATTCGCTACGCGGTGCGGACCGCCGGGAACGACCACATCCTCGGCCGCCCGTACGTAAACCTCCTCATCGACGTCAACGGCGACGGCTCGCTCTACAAGATCGGGGTGCTCGACGCCGCGACGAACCCGCTCCTGAACCTCCTTGGCGACGTCGCGGACGCGGGCCCGACCGACCACGAGTACACGCGCTCGTGGGTCGGCGGCGGCAAGCTGAAGATCGTCGCGGAGCTGGCCGGGGTGACGCCCGCGGTCGACGAAGGGCCGGGCTGGTTGAACAAGGTCTTTCTGATCCCCGACGTTCTCGCGCAGTACCCAGACGCGAAGCTCGTCCGGGCCTTCCCCGCCGACAACGGCCTCCCCGCAGACCTGACGATGCCGCCGCTGTGGCTCGTCATCGGCGACAGCAACTACACCCGCTACTCGCGGGTGATCCTCCGCGAGGTCCGAGTCAATGGCTAGGGCGGCGAGGGTGGAGCCCGAGTCGGGGAGGTCGGTCACCGATGCGCGACCGTGACGAGGTAGACGAGCTCTTCGAGAGGCTCGCCCGAAGAGCGGAGCTCCCGCTGCTTCGTCTCAGCGAGGGGGCTACGGACGCGAGCGCCGACGCCCTCCAGCCCGAGGCCGAGAAGGTGTGGCGCGTGGGCATCGGCCCGCTCCCGCCGTTCCTCGTCGTCCGTCGGCGGGGGCGCGACCTCGACATCGCGGTCGATCTCTTCTCGCCGGCCGTGTCGATCGCCGAAGCCGTGAAGGAAGAACCCGTCGAGTACGTCGCCGCCGCCACGGGGGCAGGAGCGATCTTCGGCGCCTTGGTCGGCCGGTCGCGCTCCGCGACGCTGATCGGCGGGGCCGTGGGCGGGGTCATCGGCCTGCTCGGCGCGCTCGCTGGAGGGGGCGAGCGACGCTGACGTGCATGTTTGCGAGGCGCGAGTTGGAGGTAGCTGATGGCGCGATCGAAGGACTGGGAGCAAGCGGAGATGGCCAAAGGGGATCCGCATCCCGCGTGGATCCTCCCTGGCGTCAAGCCGAAGTTCGCGCTGTGGAGCTTCGGCGGAGGCCGCCCGTTCGGCTGCAAGGACAAGGCGTGCGAGCGTTGGCACGCGGGGATCGATCTCACCGGGGCCCCGCATCGCGCCGTCGTCGTCGCGCCTGAGCGAGCGCGCGTCATAGGGGTGGACAAGGGCTGGAGCGGCGCTGCGAAGGCGATGTACCTGGAGGCGCTCGACTCGGGCCTCTTCTTCGTCCTCGGAGGGTTCATCAAGAACTCGCACGCCGAGTTCATCGCCGGCGCGTCCGTGGTCGTTGAGAAGGGCGCGAAGCTCGGTCGTGTGCTCGGTGATTACGGGATGATCCACTTCGAGACCTACGCGAAGGGGTCGAAGCGGACGAAGAACTCGGTCTGGTATAGGGGGAGCGGGCCTCCTGCGGGCCTCCTCAACCCGACCAACTACGTCGAGCGGATGGTCGGTGAGCAGGTCTCGCTCCTCCGAAGCGCCCAGCGACACGCCGCTCTTGCTGCGCTTGGGTTCTTCTCGGGGACGATCGACGGCCCATGGACCCCGGCCTCGGTAGCCGCGTTGCGAGCAGCCCAGGAGTCCCTTGGGGTGGCTGTCGATGGTGTGTGGGGCCCTGCGACTGAGGCAGCGCTTCGTTCTGCGATCGAGCCGGAGGAAGGGGAGCGCCTTGAGTCTGGCGACAACTCCGAGCGCTCGGGCACCCATCTCTGGGTGGCGGCAGGCGTAGGCGTGCTGGGCGTCGCGGCTGGCTTGGCGCTGCTCGCTCGGCGCAGGCGCGCTCAGTAGTTCGTTGTCGAGGCTCTCCTGTGGGAGACGCTGCGGTTGGGTGAGGAGGACATGGGATGGGGGATGTCGATAGGGATAGGTTGCCGAAGATCCTCGGCGTAGCGGACTTCGCGGCGCTGTTGCAGATCTCACCCAGCGCACTGCGGCAGCGGGCGCGCAGAGGACAGGTCCCGCCGCCGTTTCGGAGCGGGCGCGCGCTTGCCTGGACGCGCGAAAGCGTGCTCTCATGGCTGCGGGATTGCGGCCGTTCG
>JAGQIT010000261.1 GCA_020431135.1 Myxococcales bacterium
GTCCATCGGCCCGTGGTCGACGGGCTCGTTCGCCCGGTCGCGACGGGTCGGCGCGTCGTCGTCGCCGCCCGCGGCGACCATCACCTGGCGGAACAGACAGGAGATAGGATCGCCGCCATGCGCTCGCAGCTTCGCTCTTCCTACTCTCATATCTCTGGCCTGACGATCGCCGCGCTCGGCGTCGCCGGCCTCTTGGCGCCGGCGCCGGCCGACGCCGCCGAGGCGCTCCTCAGCCGCCGCAACCAGAGCCAGGTCCACACCTGGGACAGCACCGACCCCGGGTCGAGCGTCCTCCTGCACTCGACGAAGTGCAACGACGCCGACATCAACCTCGCCCAGGGCAGCGACCACGGCTGGATCGCCGAGCACTTCGGCGACTACTTCGGCCGCTTCGTCATCGGCTCGAACAACGGCCTCGACGCCCAGTACAACCTCGGCCAGAACGGCCTCACGCACTACAACTACCCGAAGCACGTCACCGTCTACAACGGCGAGGTCGTGGTCATGGGCCGCAACAACGGGACGCTCTGGCGCTACTCGACCGACGGCGCCGAGCTCGGCAACGTCAAGACGCCGCAGAACACCGGCCAGGGGATGGCGACCGACGGCGTCGATCTCTTCGTCTCGCTGTGGACCGGCAGCGTCTCGCAGTTCGTCCGCTACGACAACACGTTCGCGGTCCAGGAGACGTTCAACAACCCGACGGGGATGGGCAACAACAACAACATCTTCGACATGATCTTCGACGCCGGCAGCGGCCACTTCTTCGGCCTGGCGACCTCGGGCGAGGGCGGCACGGGGACGCAGTCGACGACGGTTCTCGAGTTCGAGATGGGCGGCGCGGTCGTCGACAGCTACACCATCCCCTTCGCCGCCGACGGGATCGGCGCGTACATCAAGGTCGTCTGCGGCGACGGGGTGCAGGAGGGCGACGAGGAGTGCGACGACGGCAACGACGTCGACAGCGACGAGTGCACGAACGCCTGCCTCGCGGCGACCTGCGGCGACAGCATCGTCCAGGAGGGCGTCGAGGAGTGCGACGACGGCAACGACGTCGACACCGACGAGTGCACGAGCGCCTGCACGGCCGCGGCGTGCGGCGACGGCTTCGTCCAGGAGGGCGTCGAGGCCTGCGACGACGGTAACGACGTCGACGGCGACGCGTGCACGAACGCCTGCGCGGAGGCGGTGTGCGGCGACGGCATCGTCCAGGAGGGGGTCGAGGGCTGCGACGACGGCAACGACGTCGACGACGACGCGTGCAGCAACGCCTGCGTCCCGGCGGGCTGCGGCGACGGCGTGGTCAACGGCGACGAGGCGTGCGACGACGGCAACGACGTCAACGACGACGAGTGCACGAACACGTGCATGCTGCCGGCGTGCGGCGACGGCATCGTCCAGGCGGGCGAGGAGTGCGACGACCCGCGCGATCCGTCCTGCGTCGACTGCATGGGCGTCGATGACACGACCGGCGGCGAGACGACGGGCGAGACGACCGGTGAGACGACGGGCGGCGACACGACGGGCGACACCACCGGCGGCACCTCCGACTCGAGCACCGGGACCGGCGGCGTCGACACGACGACCGGCGGGTCGGCGGGGACGGGCTCGGAGACGACGACCGGGGACGACTCGGCGACGAGCACGGGGACCGACGGGATGATCGACAGCGAGGACGGCTGCGGCTGCGCGAGCACCGACAGCACCGGCGGCGGGCTCTTCGGCCTCGCGCTCCTCCTCGGCGTCGGCCGCCGCCGGCGGCGCTGAGGCGCGCAACCGCGCCGGCGTCGAGGCGCCGGCGCGGCTGCTATCCTCGTCGCGTTCGGGCGCTCGGCGCCAACGCAGCGGAGAAGCTCCCCATGACCCCCTTCGGCGGTGATTTTGTCTACGCGGTGGTCGGCGCGTTCATGGCGCTCTTCATCGGCTCGATCTTCATCCGCGCCCAGAAGGCGAACATCGATCGGCTGATCCACCAGTATCGCCGGCGCAAGCTCGGGACCCGGGGCATCCGCGCGCCGGCCAAGGTCGTCGACGTGACGCCCGTCGATCGCGACCTCCTCCTCGGCCTCGAGCAGATGCCGCTCCACAGGCCGCGCGAGGACGCGGTCTGCTACCGCGTCCTCGTGATGATCCACGCCCCCGAGATCGACCCCTTCGCCGGCGACTTCTACCGCTTCCTCAGCGAGGACGAGATGATGGCGATCCGCCCCGACGCCGAGATCTACGTCCGCTTCGACCCGACGGACATGGACATCGTCGAGCTCGACGCGGCCTGGCGCAGCGACGCGATCGAGCTCGGCGACGGCGCCCGCTGACGTGCGGGCGCTCAGGCGCTCAGGGGAGGGCGGGGAGCACGGCGACGCCGGCCGGGCTCGTGATCGCGACCTCGCCGGTGACGCTGTCGTTGGCGTCGTAGACGACGACCTTGTTGGCGCCGTAGCAGCCGACGTAGAGGGTGTCGGCGCAGTCCGCCGCGATGTTGCGGATCTGGCCGCCGCAGGCGACGGCGACGCTCTTCTTGAAGGTCCCGTCCTGGGCGAAGACGTAGTAGGCGGCGTTGTTCTGGCTGGCGATGATCACGTCGCCGGTCGAGCGCGTGGTCACGCCGAACGCCGAGCCGAGGCCGCCGCCGCCGAAGGGGCCGTCGTAGGCGAGGCCCGGGTTCCAGTGCTGCCCGGGGCCGCCGCCGAAGGAGCTGAGGTAGAAGTCGCCGGCCGGCCCGAAGGCGGTCGAGCGCAGGTTTGTGCCGCTCGGCGAGGCGACGTTGCCGGCGTCGCTGCCGTCGAGGTTGAGGACCTTGACCGACGGCATCCCCGAGCCCGAGGCGTAGATCTTGTTCTCGTACACCGTCGTCCCGTAGAGGTTGCCGCTGACCAGGCCGCCGCCGATGTCCGCGGTCTGCTTGGAGACCAGATCCACCGTTCGGATCACGCCGTTTTGGCCGACGTAGAGCTTGCCGTCGGGGCCCGGGGCGACCGACTGCGGGCCTGACAGGCCGGTGAAGGTGTCGACGAGGCCGAGGTTCGTCGGCTCGTAGATCCGCGCCTGGTTGAGGCTGGTCGACGCGACCACGAGGTAGCCCTTGCCCTGGAAGCAGCTCGAGGTCGCGGTGCAGTCGTTGGCGCACTCGTCGTCGTCGACGTCGTTGCCGTCGTCGCACTCCTCGACGCCCTCGTGGACGAAGCCGTCGCCGCAGGTCGCGGTCTCGCAGGTCGAGGGGCAGTCGTCGGTGTCGACGTCGTCGCCGTCGTCGCAGGTCTCGACGCCCTCGTAGACGAGGCCGTCGCCGCAGGAGGCGGCCTCGCAGGTGTCGAGGCAGGCGTCGGTGTTGACGTCGTTGCCGTCGTCGCAGGCCTCGACGCCCTCGTAGACGAAGCCGTCGCCGCAGACCGCGGCTTGACAGGTCGCGGGGCAGTCGTCGGTGTCGACGTCGTTGCCGTCGTCGCAGGTCTCGACCCCCTCGTGGATGAAGCCGTCGCCGCAGGAGGCGGC
>JAGQIT010000262.1 GCA_020431135.1 Myxococcales bacterium
CCTCGCCCGCGCCCGCGACCTCGACTACCGGCCGCTGATCGCTGAGCTCCGCTACGCCGAGGCCCACTGCGCCGAGCAGCTCGGCGACTACGAGGGCGCCGAACTCGCGCTCCTCGACGCGATGTTCACGGCCGAGGCCAGCGGCGCCGAGACGACCGCCGCCGAGGCGGCGATCCGCATGCCCTTCGTCGTCGGCTATCGCCGCGCCCGCTACGACGAGGCCGCGCTCTGGGGCGAGCACGCCCGCGCCCTCGTCTACCGCCGCGGCGACCGCGACGACGAGCTCGGCCGCCTCGACTCGGCGCTCGCCACCCTCTCCCTCGTCCAGGGCAAGCCGGAGGAGGCGCTCGAGCGCTTCGACGCCGCCCTGCCCCGGCTCAAGCGGGCCTTCGGCGAGGCCCACGTCGAGATCGCCGCCGTGCTTAACAACCGCGGCGCGGCCTATGCCGCCCTCGGGCGCAACGACGACCTCGCGGCCTCGCTCGAGGCCTCGCTGGCGATCTCCGGCGAGGTCCTCGGCCCCGATCACCCCGACAACGCGCTCCTCCTGACCAACCTCGGCAACCTCGACTACAAGCTGGCGAAGCTCGACGCGGCGATCGAGCACCACCGCCGCGCGCTTGACCTAAAGACCAGGCTCCTCGGCAGCGACCACCCCGACCTCGCGATCTTCCACAACAACCTCGCGGGGGCGCTGAACCGGCGCGGCGACCTCGAGCGCGCCGCCGACCACTACCGCAAGGCGGTGGCGATCCGCGAGGCCGCGCTCGGGCCGGAGCACCCCGACCTCGCCAACGTCCTGAGCAACCTCGGCGACACCTACGTGCGCCTCGGCGACCCCACCCGCGGTCGCCCGCTGATCGAGCGCGCCCTGGCGATCCGCGAGGCCAGCCAAGATCCGGAGCACCCGATGATCGCGGGGGTGCTCACTGCCCTCGGCCGCTGCGACGTCGCCGAGGGGCGCCCGGCCGCGGCCGTCGCTCGCCTCGAGCGCGCCCTTGCGCTCCACGAGGCCCGCCCCGGCGCCCCGGAGCTGATCGGCGACACGCGGCTCGCCCTCGCGGAGGCCCTCGCGGCGGTCGACGGCGACGCCGCGAGGATCGCCGCCCTCGCCGACGCGGCGGCGGCGGACTTCACGGCCACCGGCCCGCTCTACGCCGACGAGCTCGCGCGCGCCGAGGCCCTCAGGACGCGCCGCTGAGGCGCAGGCGCTCGCACAGCGCGTCGAGCCCCTCGCTCGGCGACCACACCGGCAGCCACTCGCTCCCCGAGTCGCCGTCGCCGTCGCCGACGATCTCGACGATCCGCAGGTCCTCACCGCCGGTGATGTTGACCAGCGCCTGGAGCACCTCGGCGTCGTCGGCCCCGGGGGCCGAGTGATCGACGATCGCGGCGTCGAAGCGGCGCTCGCCGAGCGCCCAGAGCATGTCGCTCAGCGACTCGAAGAAGACCGGCCGGATCCGGCGCTGGCGGAGCTCGCGGACGAGGAGCGCCCGGTGCTCGGAGCGGCCCTCGGCGACGGCGACGAGCGGCCGCAGCGGCGCGGCCTCGGGGATCGTCCGCGGCAGCCACACCGTGAAGGTCGTGCCGACGCCGGACTCGCTGCGGACCTCGATCGAGCCGCCGAGGCGCTCACACAGCGCCCGCGTCAGGACGAGGCCGAGGCCGGTGCTCTCGACCTCGGCGTCGGCGTCCTCGTGGACCTGGACGAAGGGTCGGAAGAGCCGGCTGCGCTCCGCCTCGCTCATGCCGATGCCGGTGTCGGCGACCTCGAGGACGACCGCCTCGTCACCAGCGGCCGCGCGCACGCGGACCGCGATCTTCCCAGCGCTCGTGTACTTGCAGGCGTTGCTCAGGAGGTTGAAGAGGATCTGGCGGACGCGCGTAGGATCGCTGGAGAACTCCGGCAGGGCGTCCTCGACGTCGACCTCGAGGCTGTTGCCGCCGACCAGCGCCTGCGGCCGCATCGTCTCGACGACGACGCGGAGGAGCTCCTCGAGCGCGATCGGGCTCGCGGAGACCTTGAGGTGCCCGGCGTCGAGGCGGGCGAGGTCGAGGATGTCGTTGACGAGGCGGAGCATGTAGCCGCCGGCGTCGACGATCTTGCCGACGACCTCGCGGGCCTCCCCCGCGAGCTCCGCGTCGCCGTCCTCCTCCTCGAGGAGGTGCTCGCCGTAGCCGAGGATCGCGTTGAGCGGCGTCCGCAGGTCGTGGGTGACGCGGGCGAGGAAGGAGCTCTTGGACGAGCGCCCGGTCTTCTCGCGGCTGTCGTCGACGCGCTGGAGGGAGCGCCGCGCCGTCCGCAGGTCGAGCACCGTGCGCGCGAGCCCGGCGACCGCGTGGCGCAGCTCGATCTGGCTGATCACTTGGCGACCGAGCGCCTTCAGGGCCCGGATCTGCGTCGGGCTGAGCTGCCGCGGGACGCGATCGATGACGCACAGCGTCCCGAGCTTGAAGCCGTCGTTGGTCACCAGCGGCGCGCCGGCGTAGAAGCGGATGTCCGGATCGCCGGCGACCAGCGGGTTGTCGGCGAAGCGCGGATCGTCGAGGGCGTTCGGCACCTCAAAGACGTCCTCTTGGAGGATCGCGTGGGCGCAGAAGGCGAGCTCGCGCGGGGTCTCAGGGGCGTCGAGGCCGACCCGCGACTTGAACCACTGG
>JAGQIT010000263.1 GCA_020431135.1 Myxococcales bacterium
AGGCCGATCGCGCGCTTCGTCACCCCGGCTTGGGCGGTCGTCGGCGCGAAGATGGGCGCGACGCAGGTGTAGTCGACGAGCGCGTGGGCGGCCTCGCTCGCGGTCGTCGGCGGGCCGTGGCACGAGCGGCCGAGGACGGCGTCCGGGAGCGCGGCGCGGGCGTAGCGGAGCGCGTCGACGCTCGGATCGCCGCGGAGCTGGGCGCCGGCGAGGTCGAGGTCGCGGAGCCGCGGCGCCACGCGATCGACCTCGTGCGCGTCCGCGCGCAGCGACGCGAGGAGGGGGACGCCGAGTGCGAGCGCGCGGCGGTGGAGCGCCTGCAGGCGGCCGCGTTCAATAGAGTGCTCGAGCGCGTCGATGGGCGCCGCGGGCTCGCGGAGCAGGAGGGCGAGCCCGAGCCGCCGCGCCGGCGCCCAGGCGTCGACGATCGACGGATCGATCGCCCCCTGCGGCGGCGTGATCGCCAGGAGGCGGAAGGGCAGGGGCATCGCCGACCGGCGCTACTCGATGAGGCCGGCCGTCGGGCTCGAGGCGTTGGCGTAGGCGCGGACGGGCATCCGACCTGCGCGGTAGGCCATGCGTCCGGCGATGATCCCGAGGCGCATCGCCTCGGCCATCAGCACCGGATCCTTCGCCTGGGCGATCGCCGTGTTCATCAGGACGCCGTCGCAGCCGAGCTCCATGGCGACGGTCGCGTCGCTGGCGGTCCCGACCCCGGCGTCGACGATCACCGGGACGTTGGCCTGCTCGATGATCAGGCGGATGTTGTGCTTGTTGCGGATCCCGAGGCCGCTGCCGATCGGCGCCGCGAGGGGCATGACGGCGGCGCAGCCGAGCCTCTCGAGCTTCTGGCAGACGACCGGATCGTCGGTGCAGTAGGGGAGCACCGTGAAGCCCTCGTCGAGGAGGATCTTCGCCGCCTTCAGGGTCTCCTCGTTGTCGGGGAAGAGGGTCTTCGGATCGCCGATGACCTCGAGCTTGACGAGATCGGCGATCCCGAGCTCGCGGGCGAGGCGGAGGGTGCGGACCGCGTCGTCGGCCGTGTAGCAGCCGGCGGTGTTCGGCAGCAGGGTGTAGCGATCGCGATCGATCCAGCTCAGGAGGTTGTCCTTCGCCTTGAGATCGACGCGGCGCAGCGCGACGGTGACGATCTCCGCGCCGCTCGCCGCCAGCGCGGCCTTGGTCTCGGGCCCGTCCTTATACTTGCCGGTGCCGACGATCAGCCGCGAGCGGAGGGTCCGCCCGGCCAGGGTCCAGGTGTCGCTCTTTGCATCCACTGTTAGCCTCCGCCCACGAAGGTGACGATCTCGAGCCTGTCGCCGTCGGCGAGCGCGGTCGCGGCGTGCTCGGCTCGGGGGACGATCTCGCGGTTACGCTCGACGGCGACCTGGCGCGCGTCGAGGCCGAGCTCGACGATCAGCTCGGCGACCGTCAGCGGCGCGTCGAGCGGGTGGGGCTCGCCGTTGAGCACGATGGTGGGCACGGGGCGCACCCTACACAATCGCCGCGCGGGGCAGAAGGTGGCGCCTCGGCGCGCGTTCGTGCGCATTTGTGCGGGGACCGCGGCTCGCAGGCCGCGGGATTTGCGGCTCCGCGGCTTGCGCCAGGAGCGCGTGTGAAGCCTGGATCACACCGTTGTGTTTCCCACCCAGGTGTGGTGATTGTGCAACAGTGCCCTAGAGTTGCATCTGCGCCGACCTAGGGGGGAGATATCAATGATCTCAGGCGGATTGGTGATCGCGGGCACAATCGAATAGTTGGCACGGCGCGTGCTTGTGTAATCAGGCATGGCCTCTTCTGACACCTGTCGCCCCACGATCCCCCTCGAGCGCATGGAGACCACGGAGGTCCTGAGCTGTGTTGAGCCCTTCGTCGCCGCCCGTCCTCCCGAGATCGAGCAGCTCGGCCGCGCCGCGGTCCGGATGCGCAAGCCCTCGGGGACCGCGATCCTCAGCGAAGGTCAGCCCTCGGACGGCCTCTACATCGTCCTTCGCGGGCGCGTGAACCTGGTCCGCGTCGCCGACGGCGGCCGCGATCTGATCCTCAGCGTCCTGGGACCCGGGGACGCCTTCGGCGAGGTCTGTGCCTTCGGCGGCGGCGGCATGTCGACCTCGGCGATCGCCGCGGTGCACACCGAGCTCCTCCGCGTCCCCGCCGAGCTCTTCGTCGAGCACCTGCGCCGCGAGCCCGAGACGATGATGCGCGTCGCTCGTCTCCAGCACGAGCGCCTGCGTGAGATCGAGTCGGTCGCCAGCGGCCTCGCGCTCTGCGACGTCGAGGAGCGCCTGCGCCGGACCCTCGCGCGCCTGGCCACCCGTCAGGGTCGCCGCGTCAGCGCCTCGGAGGGGTGGATCCTCGCGCCGGTGCCGACGCAGTCAGAGCTCGCGCGGATGGTCGGTTCGTGCCGCGAGACCGTCTCCCGCACCCTCAGCGCGATGGCCCGCAGCGGCCTCGTCACCGCGAGCGGTCGCCGGATGATCCTCACCAACGATCTGATCAGCCAGTACCTCTGAGC
>JAGQIT010000264.1 GCA_020431135.1 Myxococcales bacterium
GCTGGTGACCGGCCAGTGATCCTTGCCGTCGGCCGCGCCCGGGCCGTTGTAGCCCTTGCCGCGCCCGAAGTCCGAGCCGACGAAGACGACGAGGTCGCCGAGGATCCCGAGCGCCTCCGCCTGCTGCATCAGGTAGTTGATGCCGGCGAAGAGCTTGGCGAGCTGGCGGACCTGGTTGACGTCGTGGTTGGCGTGGGTGTCGAAGCCGCCGAGCTCGATGTTGGCGCTGACCGCCAGCCCGGCCTTGAACGCCGCGAGCGACAGCTGCGTCTGCTGCATCATCCGCTCGAGGTCGTTGATCTCGTTCGGCAGGTCGACGAGCTCCGGGAGCTCGACGGTCGACAGCAGCTCCATGCTGCCGCGGGCGACGTAGAGCTCGTTGGCCGAGCGCTGGACCCGCGGCAGCGTGTTGGCGCCGAGGAGGTCCATCGTCCGCGCCGCCTGGGCGTCGGCGATCCGCGAGAACGTGTCGGGGTGGTGGTACGTCGGCCCCTCGGGGTCGGAGACGTTGACCAGGTTCGGCGACGCGATCTTCTGGAACGAGGTGACGCTGTTGAGGCGGGTGACCGGGAGGAGGTTGCCGCTGTTGGCGTAGCCGCCGCTGCTGATGAAGGAGAGCGGGTGCTCGGGCGCCCGGTCGGCGGCGATCATCGCCGCGAGGGCCGGGTAGTCGCGGTCACCGCGGCCGCTGAAGGTCGTCTTGACGCCGCGGCTGTGGTTGTTGGTCTCGGTGTTGATCCCGTTGATCAGCAGCGTCCGCTCGCCCTGAGCGGTGAAGAAGTCCTTCGCCGACATCAGGTAGGGCGCCGACTCGGCGCTGAGGCCGAGGCCGCCCGCCGACACCGGGATGTTGGCGTAGGGGAGGTTGCCGACCTTGTGGGCCGCCTCGTCGTATTGGTAGAGGCGGTTGAATTTCGCGGCGTCGTTGGGCTTCGGGTCACAGAAGTAGACCGGGTCCCAGCCGCCGCGGGCGGAGACGAAGACGAAGTAGGGGCCGCCGTAGGGGCTCACGGCGGCCCGCGCCTCACGAGGTGCGGCGACGGCCAGACCGGAGAGGGCGGCGAACTTCAGGAAATCTCGGCGATGCATGATGGACTCCTTGGGCGCTTGCGGTCTGTACGTCCCTACTCGAAGAGGAACTTGTAGTCGGAGAGGAGGTAGGTGACGACGGCCATCCAGGCGCGGACGACGTAGGTCTCGTCGGTGGTGATCTGTTGCTCGCCCGGCAGGTCCATGCCGGTCTTGAGGTCCTTCGTCGCCCGGCAGTTGCTGAGCAGCGAGGTCGACTCCGCGTCGTTGGCGATGTTGGTCAGGCCAGCGTCGAGGGTGTCGGCGAAGAGGAGGTAGGCCCGCGAGATCTCCGGATCGTCGATCGGCAGGTCCTCGCCGAGGATCTGGCGGTGGAGGTACTGGATGTTCTCCTTGATCGCCTGCGACGAGCCGTTGTCCGGCGTGTCGGTGAGCTCGACCATCGGGAAGAGCGAGCGCTCCTCGGCGGCGCGGGTGAAGTCGAAGGCGGTGATCGTGCAGGCGTGCTCGTTGGCCATCCGCGCGCCGACGCTGGCCATCACCGAGTTGATCGTCGTCAGGCGCTCGGTGATCGCGTCGGAGTCGTGGCCGCCGTAGAGGATCTCGTAGTCGACCCCGAGGTAGTCGCGCTTGTCGCTGCGGATCCAGCGGTAGCCGGTGGCCGCCTCGAGCTTGTCGGCGAGGAGCTCCGGCGTCGACAGGCGGCCGACCCCGAGCTCCGCGATCTCGGCGGCGCGCGCCGGGCTCGGCGCCATCAGCATCCCCTTGCCGCGGAAGTAGGGGGTCTGGATGATCTCGCGGATGACCGTCTTGATGTTGTGGTTGTCGGCGACGAACTTGTCGGCGATCGAGCGGAGGATGAGGTCCTGGGTCTCCCAGGCGGCGAGCTCAGCGTCGTAGAACTCCGCGTCGGGGTTCGTCGGGTAGTGCAGCGGCTTGATGCCGGTGAGCGCGTCGAACATCGTGTAGGTCATCGCCAGGGCGAAGCGCGGGTCGGCGGCGACGCGCTCGGCGAGCCACTGGATGCCGTAGGAGAACTGGTCCGGCGGCATGTTCTCGTTGAGGTAGCCGGGGACGAAGACCTCCGGGTACCACTGCGGCGGGTCGAGGAGCTTCTCCTGGTCGTTCTTGTCGAACATCTGGAAGGCGCCGGCGATCGGGTCGATCAGCTTGTGGCACTTCGAGCAGTCCGGGTTGTTGCGCGTCGGGTTGAAGACCGCCGAGCCGGCGTCCGGGTCGATCGCCTGCGAGGCGAGGGCGAGGACGTCGGTGGCCAGGAACTGGTCGAGGATCATCCGCGACCGGTGGCGCATGATGTTCGTCGGCGTCGTCGGGAAGCGGTTGAGCCACATCGGCGACGTGATGATGCCGGCGTGCGGGAAGGGCATGTCGACGCCGCCGCGCGGGACCGTGATGATCCCCTGCTGGAACTCCTTCTTGTCGTCGGGGTTCTCGAAGCTGACGTCGGCGCCGTAGATCATCGCCGAGTCCGAGTTGAAGACCGTGTAGTTCGCCGTGATGATCTCGGTGAACGGGCGGTCGTTGCGGATGATGTAGTTGATCAGCTCGAGCGGCTCGCGGGCGACCGCCTCGTTGATGCGGATGCGATCCGCCGTCGGCAACATGTTGACGTTGTTGACGAAGTCGTTGCGCGCCGGGAAGTCGTTGTTCGACAGCAGCGCGACCGCGGTGTTGGTGCTGTTGTTCGCGTACTTGTCGGTGAGGAACTTGTCGTTGAAGATGTCGGTGGTGCGCTCGAAGAACGCGTCCTCCGTCATCATCGCGTCGAGGAGCGCCGGGAGGGCGTCGAGGCCGTCCTGGTCGACGGCGGCGTACTCGTCGACGGTCGGCAGGCGACCGACGAGGTGGAGGCTCGCCTTGCGCAGGGTCTCCGCCGGCGTCATCAGGTCGACGTCGTCGAAGCTCTTGGCCCCCGAGGTGTCGACCGGACACTCGATCGGGTTGTCCATCTGCGCGAGGAGCTCCTCGATGGCGATGTAGATGTCATCGTCCTCGGCGAAGAGCTTGCCGCCCTCGTGCTCGGTCAGGAAGAGCGGCTTGGCGAGGAGCAGCGGGACGTCGTCGTACTCGTAGCCGGCGAAGCTCGCGATGTTGGCGAGGTTCGCCTCCATGAAGCCCGGGTAGACCGGCGGCAGGAGGAGGAACTTGGCGTTCTTCTCCGCGGCGATGCCGGTCGGGTCGTGGCACTGGATGCAGCTCTTCGAGAAGGACGGGGCCCAGACCTCGTCGGCGAAGAACTGCAGCGTCGAGTAGCAGTCGCCGGGCTCGCCGGTGGTGTCCCCGGTGTCGGTGTCGGTGGT
>JAGQIT010000265.1:0-7549 GCA_020431135.1 Myxococcales bacterium
ACCCCGTCGCCGCACAGCCCCGGCGTGCACGCGGAGGTGCAGCCGTCGGCGTCGTCCGTGTTGCCGTCGTCGCACTCCTCGACGCCCTCCTGGACGAAGCCGTCGCCGCAGCTCGCGTTCATGCACGCGTTCGTGCAGTCGTCGGTGTCGACGTCGTTGCCGTCGTCACACTCCTCGCCGTCGTCGACCTGGCCGTCGCCGCACATCGGCCCCGCCGTCGTCCCTTCCGTCGCGCTGTCGGTGACCGCGGTCCCGCCGGTCGTCGTCTCCGCCTCGGTCGTCGTCCCGACCGAGGTCGTCGGCGAGCTCGTCGGCGAGCTCGTGGCCCCGCCGGTGAAGCTCGTACTGCTGGTCGTGTCGTCCCCGCCGCTGGAGCACGCGAGGCTGAGCACGCCGAGGAGAACAAGAGGGGTGAACGCCGCCCGATACCAACCTGTCATCACGATCAGGATCCGGGGGACGTCCGCGGAGCGTCAATCCACAATTCAATACATGTCCAAAGGAACATAATCATGTCGCGCCAGCGCGCACCGGCGGTGCGGCCAGCCGGCCGCGAGGGCGCGCGCGCTCGGTTGTTCCCTGCGACTCCGCGTCGGCTCGCGCGTCGCTCGGCGTCCGCGCTCACTCCGTCGCGCGAGCGCTCGCGGCTGAGCGCCGCGTAGACAACCCGCGCGGCTCGCTGTCAGCGCCCTCGCGCGGTCGCTGGAGCCGCCGCGGCTGAGCTTCGCATAGCGTCGCTCGGCGTCGGCGCTCGCTCGATCAGTCGCGCGAGCGGTCGCGGCTGAGCGCCGCGTAGACCTCACGCGCGTCGAGCCCCGTCAGCTCGGCGATCCGCTTGGCCTTGGCCCGCGGCTTGAGCTTCGAGTCGCCGAGCGTCGCCCATACGGCCCGCGCCGCCGCGCGCCCGGGATCCTCGGCGTCGGCGTCCTCGGTCGCTGCGGCTCCAGCGAGCACGACCGTCACCTCGCCGCGCAGCGTGCCGTCGAGGCGCCCCGCGAGCTCGACCACGGTCCCGCGGATCACCTCTTGATGGAGCTTCGTCAGCTCGCGGGCGATCACCAGCGACCGGGCGTCGGCGTCGGGCAGCGCGCCGGCGAGGTCGCGGACGAGCTCCGCCGTGCGGTTGCCGGCCTCGTAGAGGATCGCCACCGCCCGCTCGCCCGCCAGGGCGTCGAGGAGCTCCGTCCGCGCCTTCCCGCCGCGCGGCGGGAAGCCGAGGAAGCGGACGTCCGCCGCCGAGAAGCCGGAGAGCGAGAGCGCGGCCGCGGCCGCCGTCGGCCCGGGGATCACGTCGACCTCAAAGCCGGCGTCGACCGCCGCGCGGACGAGCTTGTCGCCGGGGTCGCTCCACACCGGCATCCCTGCCTCGCTGACGTAGACGACCCGCTCGCCGCGACCGAGGCGCTCGAGGAGGAGATCGACGCGGTCGCCCTCGTTGGCGACGAAGCAGGAGATCCGCGGCGGCAGCGAGGCGCCCTCCCCCTCCTCGGAGTCGTCGCTCTTGCCCCGACCGAGCAGGCGCAGGGGCGAGCGGGTGTCCTCGCAGAGCAGGAGATCCGCGCCGAGGATCGCCGCCCGCGCCCGCGGCGACAGGTCGTCGCGGTTGCCGAGCGGGGTGCCGACGAGAACGAGGACGCCAGCGCCCACCGAGGCTCACCCCTCGTGGCCGAGGGCGATCTCGACGGCGTCGCCGAGCTCGTCCTGGAGGTACTTGCGCAGGCGCAGGACCATCCGCTTCTCGAGCTGACGGGCGCGCTCGCGGCTGACGCCCCAGCGGGTGCCGAGGGTCTGCAGCGTCGCCGGGTCGTCGGCGATCAGGCGGTCGGTGAAGATCTCGAGCTCGCGGCCCTTGAGGGTCGCGCCGAAGGCCCGCAGCTTCTCGCCGAGGATCTCCTTGAACTCGCTCTGCTCGACGTCGGCGGCCGGGTCGGCCTGGTCGTCCTCGAGGAGGTCCATGCGCGTGCGCCCGCTGTCGCCGTCGTCGGTGCTCAGCGGGGCGTTGAGCGACTGATCCGGCGCGCCCATCCGCCGCTCCATCTCGATGACCTCGGCGGTCGAGACGTCGAGCGCCTCGGCGATCTTCTCCGGCGTCGGATCGATCCCCGCGGCCTTGAGCCGCGCCCGCTGCTTGCGCAGGTTGAAGAAGAGCTTGCGCTGGTTCTGGGTCGTCCCGATCTTCACCAGGCGCCAGTTGTTGAGGATGTACTTTAGGATGTACGCCCGGATCCACCAGCCGGAGTACGTCGACAGCTTGACCCCGCGGTACGGGTCGAACTTCTGCACCGCCTTGATCAGGCCGACGTTCCCCTCCTGCACGAGGTCGAGGATGTTCTGGTAGGCCCGGCGGTAGTCGTGGGCGATCTTGACGACGAGGCGGAGGTTCGAGGTGACGAGCTTCTTCGCCGCCTCGGTGTCGCCGTCCTCGACCCAGCGGACCGCGAGGTCGTACTCCTCTTCGCGGGTCAGGAGCGGGTGACGGCGGACCTCGGCCATGTACGCGGCCATCGGATCGCGGCGCGCGAGGGCGGTCGTGCTCGCCGCGGCCTTGCCCGCGCCTTTCCCCTTCCCCTTGCCGGAGCGGAAGATATCGCGCTCGATCTCCGCGAGATCGTCGTCGCTGACCTCGACGTCGGCGAGCGCCTCGGAGCCGTCGTCGGCGTCGGCCTCGACGACCTCGTCGCCGGCGTCGTCGTCCGTCTCCTCCTCGTCGCCAGGCTCGCCGCCCTTCGGCAGGACCTCGACGACGATCTCCTCGCCCTCACGGCCCTCGTCCGCGCCCTTGCGCTTTCGCTTCGCCATGCCGAGCGCAGTGTACGTCGGCTGCCGCGCCAGGGTAAGCCCGGGCCGCAGGCCGTGCCGCCCGGCCCACACCGCCCTCTACGCGGTCACATCCGGCCCCGAGGTGGCCCCGCCCCGCGTGCGCCGATAGACTAGGGCTCCGTGAGCGCGCGCAAGAATTCCCGTCCAGGCAAGGCGTCGACCCCTGCGGTCCTCTTCGGCGCCCTCCTCCTCGCCCTCGGGCTGACCGCGGCGAGCGACAGCCAAGCCCGAGCCCCGGCCGGCGAGCTCCGCGGCTTCGCCCGCGTAGACACCTCCTACGACGCCGGCGAGCTCCGGGTCCTCGACTGGACCCTCTTCAACGTCGCCAAGTACTACGTCGAGCCCGAGCGCATCGACCCGCTGAAGATGGCGATCGCCGGCCTCGAGGGCCTCGAGCAGGCGATCCCGCAGGTCCTCGTCGAGCCCCTCGGCGACATCGAGAAGCCCGGGCGGGTCCGCGTCCGCGTCGGCACCCACGAGAAGGAGTTCAAGGTCGGCGACGTCGTCGCGGTCTGGACCGTCGGCAAGCGCCTGCGCGAGGTCTTCCGCTTCGTCCGCGAGCACGCCGAGCTCGACGACGACGGCCTGCGCGCGGCCGAGTACGCGATCGTCGAGGGCGTCCTCGGCACCCTCGACCCGCACTCCAACCTCCTGCGCCCCGAGGACTTCGAGCAGATGCGGACGAGCACCAAGGGCTCGTTCGGCGGCCTCGGCATCGAGGTCGGCATGCGCGACGCCAAGATCACCGTCATCCGCGTGATCGACGGGACCCCGGCCGACAAGGTCGGCATGAAGTCCGGCGACCGCATCGTCCAGATCGACGAGGAGTCGACCGTGACGATGAACCTCTCCGAAGCCGTCGATCGCCTGCGCGGCGCCCCGGGGACCACGGTCACCGTCTGGGTCCGGCGCGAGGGCAGCGACAAGCCGAAGAAGCTGCTGATCACCCGCGACAAGATCACCCTCGACTCGGTGATCGGCACGGTGCTCCCGGCCGAGGACGCCAAGGGCAACCCGATCAAGGTCGGCCTCCTCCAGCTCAACCGCAACTTCTCGCAGACCACCGGCAAGGAGGTCCGCGACAAGCTCAAGGAGTTCGAGGAGGCGGGCGTCCGCGGCGTCGTCCTCGACATGCGCGACAACCCGGGCGGGCTCCTCACCGCCGGGGTCGAGGTCGCCGACGCCTTCCTCAGCTCGGGGACGATCGTCTCGACCGTCGGCCCGTCGTCGCCGCGCGACGAGCTCCGCGCCGACACCCGCTACGACTTCCCCGACCTCCCGCTCGTCGTCCTCATCGACCAGGGCTCGGCGAGCGCCACGGAGATCGTCGCCGGCGCGCTGCGCAACCTCGGCCGCGCGGTGCTCATCGGCCGGCGCTCCTTCGGCAAGGGCTCGGTCCAGGTCCTCAACGACCGCAAGGTCGGCGACAAGGAGCTCGCCCTCAAGCTGACGATCGCCCAGTACCTGACCCCGGGCGACATCTCGATCCAGTCGGTCGGCGTCAGCCCGGACCTCGAGACGGTCCCGGTCTACATCGGCGAGGAGTACGTCGCCTACCACGGGCGCAAGCGCTTCGACCTCGTCCGCGAGGAGGCGCTCGCCTCCCGCCTCGAGAGCGAGAAGATCGACCGCGCCCAGAAGATCGCCGCCGGTCCGCTCCACTTCCTCTCCTACGGCTCGATCACCCCGGAGACCAAGGGCAAGAAGAAGAAGACCGACGAGCCGCGGCGGCGGCCGCTGACCGACGACGAGTCCGACGCCGAGACCGCCCTCGAGGACCCGGAGATCCGCATCGCCCGCGACCTCGTCGCCTGGGCGCCGACCTCTAGCCGCGAGGGGATCCTCAGCGGCCTGGGCGACTTCCTCGCCAAGAAGTCCGCCGAGGAGGCCGAGCTGATCGCCCGCAGCATCGGCGCCCGCGGCATCGACTGGGAGCCCGGGGCGCGGCCCGAGGCCGGCAAGAAGGCCGAGCTCCTGGTCCGCGTCTCCACCGACAAGCCGGGCAACGTGATCCGCGGCGGCGAGTCGGGGACCCTGACGATGACCGTCACCAACAACGGCGACGCGCCGGCCTACCAGGTCCGGGCGATCTCCGACTCCGACTACTCCTACCTCGACGAGCGCGAGCTCCTGCTCGGCAAGATCGAGCCCGGCGAGACCAAGTCGGCGACCCTCAAGCTGTCGATCGCCGAGCACGAGCACTCGCGCACCGACGAGCTCGCCTTCGACGTCACCGAGCGCTACGGCGCCGCGGTCCTCAGCGGCTCGAAGACCGCCCTCAAGGTCAGCGCAGAGGGGCTGCCGCGGCCGCAGTTCGCCTACGGCTATCAGGTCATCGACGACCCCTCGGTCGACAAGAAGATCCAGGGCAACGGCGACGGCGCCCTCCAGCTCGGCGAGCGCGTCCGCCTGCGCGTCCACGTCACCAACATCGGCGAGGGCGCGGCCCTGTCGACCTGGGTGAACCTGCGCAACCTCGCCGGCGACGCCCTCTTCCTCCACACCGGCCGCGAGAACATCAAGGAGCTCGCCCCCGGCGACTCGGCGGTCGTCAACCTCGACTTCGAGGTCCGCAAGAACCCCGAGAAGGGGAAGGCCGCGCTCCAGCTCTCGGTCGCCGACACCAAGGTCGGCGTCACCCTCTCGGACAAGCTCACCTTCCCGCTCGCGGAGGGCAGCCTCGAGTTCAGCAAGGCCCGCGGCGCGGTCACGGCGAGCGCCCCCGTCGAGCTCTTCGCCTCGCCCCTCGGGGCGCCGCGCGTGGTCGCCGAGGCCGCCTCCGGGGCGACGATGCGGCTCCTCGGGGAGGCCGAGGGCGGCTGGCAGCGCGTCCAGATCGCCCCGGGCTACGTCGCCTTCGCCAAGTCCGACGCGCTGCAGAAGACCGGCCGCGCCGGCGCCAAGGCGACCGAGGTCACCGACGTCCTCGCCGTCAGCCCGCCGACGATCACCCTCGGCGACCAGGTCACCCAGGTCAGCGGCGACTCGGTGAAGATCAGCGGCGTCGCCAAGGATCAGCAGGCCGTCCGCGACGTCTTCATCACCGTCCGCAACCCGTCGCGGAACCTCTTCGGCCGCAACGAGAAGGTCTTCTACAAGGCCGCCGAGAACCCGCGCAGCGGCGAGCTGGCCTTCGACGCCGAGATCCCCCTGACCCCCGGCAACAACCTCATCGAGATCCGCGCGCGCGAGAGCGACGACGTCGTCGCCACCCGCCAGATGTGGGTCCTGCGGACCGACGGTCTGAGCGAGGCTCGCCTCGCCGAGGCCAAGGTCAACGGCGGCGGCAAGCTCAGCGTCGACACCTTCCAACACTGACGCGCGCCCCGGCGACGGCTTCCCTGTCGTCGATGCGCCCCCTGAGCCTGACCTTGGCCTGAGCGAGGCCCGCCTCACCGAGGCCAAGGTCTACGGTGGCGACCTTCCAACACTGACGCGCGCCCCGGCGACGGCTACCCTGTCGTCGATGCGCTCCCTGAGCCTGACCTTGGCCCTCAGCGTCGTCGCCTGCGCTGGCGACGACACGTCCTCGACGTCCGCGACGACGACCACCACCAGCGCCAGCTCCTCCTCGGCGTCGACGACCGACGCGACGGGCGCGACCGAATCCACCGGCTCCACCGAGGCGACGACGAGCTCGACGGGCGACGGCTCCACCGACCCCTTCGACTTCCCGCCCGTCGAGTGCGGCGACATCACCTGCGAAGAGGGCCAGCTCTGCCTCCAGCCCGGCGTCAAGTGCAACACCAACACCGAGCCCCCAGAGTGGTACACGCCGCCGCCGAGCTGCGTCGCGGTCCCTCCGGCGTGCGCGGACGCGACTGCCCAGACCGCCGCCGGCTGCCTCGGTGACGAGCTGTGCACCGAGTCGTCCGACATCGGCGGCCCCGCGTCCTACGAGGCCGGCAAGGTCGGCTGCGGCCCCGTCGAGCTCGACTGCTTCTGAGCACACGCGGCGCAGCTGGCCTAGCGAGAACGACGGAGGGCGCCGCGGCTCTCTCCGGCACACACAGACCTTCGGGCAGGTTCGAGAGACGCCCGCCGACGCCTCCCCAAACCCACCTGAGGAGAACGACAGAGGGCGCCGCGGCTCTCGCCGGGCGCCCTCCTCTGCCTCTTCGGGCAGGTGCGAAGTGCGAGCCTAGCTCGCTTCCTTCTTCGGCTCGTCGCTGTTGGCGGCGTAGACCAGCACCGGCTGCTGACCGTCGCTGATGCACTCCTCGTTGACGATGACCTCGCGGATGTTCCCCGCGCTCGGGATCTCGTACATCACGTCGAGCATCGCCCGCTCGAGGATCGTCCGCAGGCCGCGGGCGCCGGCCTTCTGCGCCCGGCTCTTCTCGGCGATCGCCCGCAGGGCCTCGTCCGTGAACTTGAGCGTGACGCCGTCCATCGCCAGGAGGCGCTGGTACTGCTTGACCAGCGCGTTCTTCGGCTGGGTGAGGATGGCGACCAGGGCCTCCTCGTCGAGCTCGTGCAGCGGGGCGATGACGGGGAGGCGGCCGATGAACTCGGGGATCAGCCCGAACTTCATCAGGTCCTCGCTCTGCACCTGCTGAATCAGCTCCCAGTGGCGCTGCTCCTTCTTCGGGTGGAGCTCGGCGCCGAAGCCCATCGTCTTGTTCGACACGCGGTGGTCGATGATGCTCTCGAGGCCCGCGAAGGCGCCGCCGCAGATGAACAGGATGTTGGTCGTGTCGACCTGGAGGAAGTCCTGCTGCGGGTGCTT
>JAGQIT010000265.1:7644-9782 GCA_020431135.1 Myxococcales bacterium
TCGCGGGTGATCGACGGGTTCTCGCCCTTGCGCGCGACCTTGTCGATCTCGTCGATGTAGATGATCCCCCGCTGCGCCCGCTCGACGTCGTGGTCGGCGTTCTGGAGGAGCGAGACGATGATGTTCTCGACGTCCTCNNCGACGTAGCCGGCCTCGGTCAGGCTCGTCGCGTCGGCGATCGCGAAGGGCACGTCGAGGATCCGCGCGAGGGTCTGGGCGAGGAGCGTCTTGCCCGAGCCGGTGGGCCCCAGGAGCATGATGTTGCTCTTCTGGAGCTCGGGCTCGTCGCCGGTCTTCTTGGCGTTGATCCGCTTGTAGTGGTTGTAGACCGCGACCGAGATGATCTTCTTCGCGATCTCCTGACCGATGATGTAGTCGTCGAGGATCTTGCGGATCTCCTTCGGCTTCGGGATCTTCCCGCCGCGATCGGAGCGCTCCTCCTTCTGCACCTCCTCGGCGAGGATGTCGTTGCAGAGGGAGATGCACTCATCGCAGATGTAGACCGAAGGCCCCGCGATCAGCTTCTTGACCTCTTTTTGGCTCTTGCCGCAGAACGAGCAGCTCAGGTTGCCGTTGTTGTCACGCTTGGAGCTCATCGATTCACCGTTGCTCGTTAGTGCGCTTGCGGAGAACCTCGTCGATCAGCCCGTACTTCACCGCCGTCTCCGCGTCCATGAAGCGGTCGCGCTCGGTGTCGCGGAGGATGTCTTCGACGCTCTTGCCGCTGTGCGCCGCGAGGATCTCGTTGAGGAGCGTACGCAGGCGCTGGATCTCCGCGGCCTGGATCTCGATGTCGGTCGCCTGGCCCTGGGCCCCGCCGCTCGGCTGGTGGATCATGATCCGAGCGTTGGGGAGGGCGAAGCGCTTGCCGGGCGCGCCGCCGGCCAGGAGCAGCGCCCCCATCGACGCCGCCTGACCCATGCAGTAGGTCGCGACGTCGGGGCGGACGAGCTGCATGGTGTCGTAGATGCCGAGGCCAGCGGTGACGACGCCGCCCGGAGAGTTGATGTAGAGGGTGATGTCCTTCTCGGGATCCTCGGACTCGAGGAAGAGGAGCTGGGCGATGATGACGTTGGCGACCTGGTCGTTGACCGGGGTGCCGAGGAAGACGATCCGGTCCTTCAGGAGCCGGCTGTAGATGTCCCACGAGCGCTCACCGCGGTGAGTCTGCTCGATCACGAAGGGGATGTTGGCCATCGGCGTCGTCATGTCGCCAGTGCTCTTCCTTGGGTTCATGGGGTCTCCGCAGGAGTCTCAGGTATGGTGACGGGCCCCGCCTTACGATGCAAGGGGCCGGTCCCGGCAAACAAGGAAGGCGCCCACGCGCGCGCGGACGCCTTCGATGGTCGGCCGTGACGATCACCCGCAGCTTCGCGCCGCGGCGTCACGCCAGGTGGCCAAAATCACACGGGCAGACGCAGGCCTCAGGAGGCGCTGTCCTCCCCTGCGCCGGCGTCGCCGCTGGCCTCGTCAGCCGCCGCGGCCGCGCTCGACTCCTCCGGCTCGGGCTCCGGATCCGGGGCCTCGGTGACGATCGACTTGTCCATCAGGAAGTCGAGGATCTTGGCCTCGCGGATCTGGGCGCGGAGGAGGAGGAGCTGGCCGTTCTTCTCCATCGTCGCCCGCATGCGGTCGACGTTTTGGTTGCTCTCCTCGGCCATCTTCTTGAGCTCCTCCGCGAGCTCCTCGTCGCTGACGTTGATGTCCTCGGCCTTGCCGATGGCGTCGAGGAGGAGGAAGGCCTTGACGTTGAAGGTCGCCTGCGGGCGCATCTGCTGGGCGATCGCCTGATCGTTCATGCCGATGCGCTGGAGGTTGAGCCCCTGCTGCGCGAGCTGGCGCTTGAAGAGGTCGACCTGGGCCTCGACCTCGCGGGCGATCAGCGATGGCGCGACCTCGAAGTCGTTGCCCTCGAGGAGGGTCTGGACGAGGCGCTGGCGGGCCTCGTGCTCGGCCTGCTCCTGATCCTCCGCCTTGACCTCGTCGCCGTACTTCGCCTTGAGCTCGTCGAGGCTCTCGGCGTCGCCGGTGTCGCGGGCGAACTCGTCATCGAGCTCGGGGACGACCTTGCGGCGGACGTCGCGGAGGCCGAGGGTGAGCACCGCCTCCTGGCCGCGGAGGTCGCTGCGGATCCTCTC
>JAGQIT010000266.1 GCA_020431135.1 Myxococcales bacterium
GCTCGCGGCGGATCGCGATCTTGAGGACGCTCGGCAGGAGGAACATGGTCATCAGCGTCGACGCGCCGATGCCGAAGACGACGACCGTCGCCAGCGGGCGCTGGACCTCGGAGCCGGCGCCGGTGGCCAGGGCCATCGGCATGAAGCCGAAGGCCGCGACCGCGCCGGTGGTGATGACGGCGCGCATCGTGTGGACGGCGCCGTGGCGCAGCGCCTCCTCGAAGGGCTCGCCCTTCTCGATGTGCTCGCGGATCTCGCTGGCGAGGACGACGCCGTTGAGCACCGCGACGCCGGCGAGGGCGATGAAGCCGACCGCCGCCGGGATCGAGAACGACATGTCGCGGACGATCAGGCCGACGAAGCCGCCGGTGAGGGCGAAGGGGACCACCGCGAAGACCGCGGCGGCGTAGCGCGCGTCGGCGAAGATCCACATCAGCATCACGAAGATGACGCCGAGCGAGATCGGCACGACGACCGCCAGGCGCTTGGAGGCGCGCTCGAAGTTCTCGAACTGGCCGCCCCACTCGACGTAGTAGCCCGAGGGCAGGAAGACGTCCTCGCGGACCGCCGCCTTGGCGTCGTTGACCCACGACAGGAGGTCGCGGCCGCGCAGGTTGATCTCGACGCGGACGACGCGGGTGCGGTTGACCCGGCGGATCTGCGCCGGTCCCTCGGCCTCGCGGATCTCCGCGAGCTCGGCGAGGGGGATCAGCGCGCCGGTCACCGACTCGACGAAGAGGTCGCCGATCGCCTCGACGCGGGTCGACCGCGGCGGCACGAGGAGGCGGGCCTCGAAGCGCCGCTGCCCCTCGAACACCCAGCCGAGCGGGGTGCCGACGCGGACCGCCTCGATCGCCGAGAGCACGTCCTGCATGCGCACGGCGTAGCGCGCGAGGTTCGCGCGGTTGGGCTTCACCGTGAGCTCCGGGAGGCCGAGGACGCGCTCGACCCGGAGGTCGCCGGTGCCCTCGATGTCGCGGACGGCGTCGGCGATCTCCTCGCTGAGGCGCTTGAGCTCGAAGAGGTCGGGGCCGTTGACGAGGATCTGGACGTCGGCGCGCGAGCCCGAGATCATCTCGTTGGTCCGGTCCTCGATCGGCTGCGAGACCGACACGAAGGTCCCCGGCACCGTGCTCTCGATGCGGTTCTTGAAGACCTCCGAGAGCGCGTCGAGGTCGTGGGCGGTGACCCACTCCTCCTTCGGCGTGAGGCGGACGAAGGTGTCGTTGTTGTCCTTGCCGACCGGGTCGATCGCGACCTCCGCGCGGCCGGTCATCGCCAGGGTGGTCCGGACCTCCGGGAAGGTCATCAGCTCCTTTTGGACCATCATGTCCAGGGCCTTGGCCTGGTTGATGTTGATCGAGGGGGAGCGGCGGATCGTGACGACGGCGTCGCCCTCGTCGATGCGCGGGACGAAGTTCGCGCCCGACTGGCCGAACATGTAGCCCGAGGTCACGAGGGCGACCGCGGCCGCGGCGAGGAGCGGCCAGCGCAGGCGGACGACGAAGGGGATCGCCCGGTCGTAGCCGCGCGCGATCGGCTCGAGCCAGCGCGCGCCCTCCTTCTTTAGCGGCGGCACGAAGGTCACCAGCAGCGCCGGGAGGAAGACGATCGAGTAGACCAGCGCGCCGAAGAGCGCGAAGGCCATGGTCATCGCCATCGGCTTGAACATCCGCCCCTCGACCCCCTCGAGGCCGAGGAGGGGGACGTAGACGAGCATGATGATGGCGACCGAGAAGGCGACCGGGCGGATGACCTTGGTGATCGTCCGCGCGTAGGCCGCGGCGCGGTCGTGCGTCGTCAGCTTCTTGCCGACGTAGCCGGCGACCAGCGCCTCGAGAACGACGATCGGGCCGTCGACGAGGAAGCCGAAGTCGATCGCCCCGAGCGACATCAGGTCGCCGGTGATGTTCTGCCAGTGCATCCCGAAGAGCGCGATCGACATCGACGCCGGGATCCCGAGGACGACGACGATCGCCCCGCGGACGGTGCCGAGGAGGATCCACAGGAGGAGGGTGACGACGGCCGCGCCCTCGACGAGGTTGGTCATGACCGTCTTCAGGGTCCGCTCGACGAAGTCGGCGCGGTCGTAGATCGTCTCGATCTCGACCCCCGGCGGGAGCTCGTCGCGGATCTCCTCGATGCGGTCCTTGACCGCGTAGACGACGGTCCGGCTGTTCGAGCCGAGGAGCATCATGATGATGCCGGTGACCGCCTCGCCCTCGCCGTTGTGGGTGATGACGCCCTGGCGCAGCGCGGCGCCGTCGCGGACCTCGGCGACGTGCTTGACGAGCACCGGGTTGCCGTCGGGCCCGCCCTTGAGGACGACGTTGGCGATGTCGTCGAGCTCGGTGAAGATGCCGACGGCGCGCAGGGTGTAGGCCTCCGAGGTGCGGTCGACGTAGCCGCCGGAGACGATCGCGTTGGCCGCGCGCAGCTCCTCCGCGACCTCGCTGACGGTCATGCCGTGGGCGTGCAGCGCGTCAGGCTTGACGACCACCTGGTACTGCTTGAGGTTCCCGCCCATCGTGTTGACCTCGATGACGCCGGGGACCCCGCGCAGGCGCGGGACGATCTCCCAGTCGAGGATCGTCCGCAGCTGCTTGTTGGAGTGGAAGTCGGAGCGGACGACGAACTGGTAGATCTCGCCGAGGCCGGTCGACAGCGGCGCGAGCTGCGGGGTCGGGACGACCGGCGGGAGGTCGCTCTTGGCCGCGAGCACGCGCTCGAGAACGAGGGCGCGGACGAACCACGGATCGGTCCCGTCCTCGAAGACGAGGGTGATCGCCGAGATGTCCGAGCGCGAGACCGAGCGGAGCTCGACCGTCCCGGGGACGCCGTTGAGCGCGTTCTCGAGCGGGAAGGTGACCGAGCGCTCGACCTCGAGGGCGCTGAGGCCCGGGGCGTCGGTGAGCACCGAGACCTGGATCGACGAGATGTCGGGGACCGCGTCGATCGGCAGGTTCTTCGCCGCGAGGACGCCGGCGCCGAGGAGCGCGACGAGGAGGATGACCATGACCCGCCGGAGGCGGATCGACATATTCACGAGATAGGCGAGCATGGCGGTCCGGTCGGCGGCTTAGCGGAAGGTCTCCGACTTGATGGCGAAGACGCCCTCGGTGACCACACGCTCCCCGGGCTCGAGCCCCTCGAGGACCTCGACCAGGTCAGGGTCGCGGACGCCGGTCTTGATCGCCCGCGGGACGAAGGCGGTGTCCTCGACCGCGACGAAGACGGTCGGCTTGCCGTCGACCTGGACGACGGAGTCGCGGGGGACGGCGAGCGCCCGGTGCTTCGAGCCGCTCGCGTGGATCCCGGCGGTGACGCCCTGGCCGACGCGGAGCTTGCCCTCCTCGTTGGGGACGACGACGCGGACCTCGGCGGCGCGGGTCCCCGGGTCGAGCATCCGCGAGATGTAGTCGACCTGGCCCGTGATCTTGATCTCCGGGGTGGCGACCGGCCGGATCTCGACCTCGTCGCCCTCGCGGATGTTGGTCAGCTCGCGCTCGAAGACCGCGAGGCGGACCCAGAGCTGGTCGTAGTCGCCGATCGTGAAGGCGGTGTGGCTCGGGAGGACGGCCTGGCCGCGGAAGACGTGGACGGCGATGACCTCGCCCTCGATCGGCGAGGTCAGGGAGAGGATGCCGATGTTCTTGCCCCGCGAGTCGCCGCCGAGCGCCTTGACGCGCTGGCGCGCGGCCATCAGCTCGGCGTCGGCGACCGACGAGGTCTGCGACGCGAGCTCGGCCGCCCGCTTCGAGGCGATCCCCTGCGACATCAGCTTGCGCTTGCGGGCCTCGTCGCTGTCGGCGACGCGGGCCCGGGCGCGCATCGCCAGGATCTCGGCCTGGGCCTCGCCGAGCTCGGCGCTGTCGAGCGTCGCGAGCGGGTCGCCGACCATGACCTCGGAGCCCTCGACGACGTGGACCTGGCGGACGCGGCCGGAGATCCGCGAGCCGACGGCCGCGATCCGCAGCTCGTTGAGCTCGAGGACGCCGGTGACGTAGACGACCGGCTCGAGCTCGACCTCGCGGGCCTCGCCGATCTTGAGGCCGATGTTCTCGGCGAATTTCGGCGACATCCGGATGGCGCCGTCGACGTAGCGCGGGACGTCGCGCGGCTCCTCAACGTCGGCTTCGGCACCGGCGTCGCCGCAGGCCGCGGCCAGAGAGAGGAGGGCGACGCCGCTGGCTCGCACGAGCGGGCGGAGGCGAGGACCTGATGACTTCTTCGGTCGATCGTCGGTGCGCATAGGCGAGGTCGCCACAGTCTGACAGCGATCGGCACAGGGGGGAAATCGCCGACGAAAGCCGGCGTCCGCGGCTTTCTGTGCTGGTGCGCTGTGCGCGCTCCCCTGGCGGCGCGGTGGCGTCGGATTTGAGGTAGCATGCGCGCGAGGCCGCGTCCTCCCCCTGCATCATGAGACCCCAGCGCGTCATCGTAACCACGTTGATCACCCCCTTCGCCCTCGCCCTGACCCTCGGAGGGTGCACGAAGAAGGAGGAGGAGAAGAAGCCCGAGGCCGCCGATCCGGCGAAGGCCGGCGCCGCGGATCCCGGCGCCAAGACCGACGGGCCGCCGAGCGCCGCCGAGACCAAGGTCGCAGACGTCTCCGTCCCGGGCGACACCCGCCTCGCCCACGAGGACGAGGTCTTCGGCCACTTCGCGCTGCCCAACACGTCGAAGCTCCTCGCCGACGTCAAGAACCAGCTCGTCAACCCGCAGTACCAGAACTTCCTCGACGAGGGCGCGCTGCGCTCGCTGGTCTCGCTCTCCCTCGACAAGCAGGGGATGGTCGCGCAGAACGTCGACCTCGCCGCGCCCATGGGCTGCGCCGTCGTCGACTTCAAGACCTACGAGGTGCCGCTCGCCTGCACCTTCGCCTACAAGGGCGGCGTCGAGGTCCTTCTTAAGGATCTCGGCAAGCTCGGGCGCAAGCCGGACGACGGGGGCCACGCCGCCGTCTACACGGTCGAGGGCAAGGACGTCTTCGTCGACAGCCTCGGCGACCACGTCGTCGTCGCCGCTCACCCCGAGCTCTTCGCCAAGACCAAGACCTACCTCAAGACCGACATCATCGACCGCGGCCAGGCGATGGTCGGCGACGTCGAGATCGTCGCCTATACGGCCGACATCTGGGGCAAGTACGAGAAGGACATCCAGCCGCTCCTGGCGCTGATGGACCAGGCCTCGTCGACGCCGGAGCAGACCGGCAACCCCAAGCTCGACGCGGCGATCAAGAAGTGGGCCGAGTACAACACGACCTCGACCCAGCAGAGCATCGCCCGCATCGCCCAGTACGAGCAGCTCTCCCTCTACCTCAGCGTCGCCCCGCACGGCGTGTCGCTCGGCGTGACCATGGTGCCGACGCCGGGGAGCGACGCCGAGAAGGACGGCCAGGCCTACGGCGGCCGCGTCCTCGATCCGGCGTTCATCAAGGCGCTGCCGGCGGGCTCGCTGATGGTCGGCGCCTTCAACTCCGACCCGAAGGCCCAGGACACCAAGCAGGTCCAGGAGGTCCGCGACCTGGCGATCGACACCTGGTCGGACCTCGCCGGCCTCGACAAGGCCGGGATCAAGGAGTCGGTGCTCGCCTTCCAGGCCGAGGGCCGCGGGCTCTACGACGGCCTCGGGGCGTTCGCCGTCTTCGATCAGGAGGGGGCGACCTTCGCGGCGCTCGCCGTCCAGCACCTCCGCCCGGGGGTCTCGGCCCGCGAGTCGTGGCGCGCGTGGACGACGAAGTTCACGCCGGAGGCGGCGCTCGGCGAGTTCTCGCGCTTCGTCACCTGGGAGTTCCAGGCCGACGCGTCGAAGGCGGGCGACGTCCCGGTCGACCGCTGGGTGATCAAGCCCGGCCCCGAGCTCGAGAAGGAGATCAATAAGAAGCTCGCCGAGGATCCCGAGGTCAAGAAGGCGGTCGACCAGTACTGGGGGCCGATCCAGCTGACCTTCGATCGCGCCGAGACCAACGGCGTCGTCCTCTACGTCGTCGCCCCCAAGGGCGAGGAGGCGGCGATGCGCCGGGCGATCGCCGCGCAGCAGGGCGACGGCTCGCTCGGCGACGACCCGGGGATCACGGCGATCCTCCGCCGTGCGGAGGGCGCCTCGGGGCTCTTCGCCTTCGACCTCAAGGCGACGTTCGACTGGCTCAAGGGCTTCCCGCAGGTCGCCGAGGAGCTGAACAAGATCCCGGGGGCGCTGGGCAGCGACCTCAGCGACATCTACATGACCGCGCACTACCTCCAGAGCGGGGTCTCGTCCTTCGAGTACGTGGTCTCGCAGCCGATGATCGAGCAGATCAAGGACCTGGTCGAGAAGGCCGGCTAGCCGCTCCTCGGAGCGCACCGGCGCGCGCGGGCGTCCGCCGCTCCTCGGAGCGGACGGGCGCCTTCGCCGTCTCAGGGCCGCGCTCGGAGGTCTCGCAAAATGTGCACATATGCACATGTGCACATGGACAGCGACTTTTAGGAAGGTCTCTAGATACACCTCGCGGCCCGCGAGGAGATGAGGAACGGGGGCCGACGCGGGGCGGCGGCTGGTATCGTTCGTCTGTGGATCCGCGCTCCCTCATTCTCCTCCGGATCGGCCGCGCGCTCGGGTTGACGCTCGCGGTCGGCACGTTCGCCTCCTGCAACGAGAAGCTCGACGAGAGCAGCGAGGCGACGACCAACCAGACCTCGGCGACCGACTCGGCGACGTCGACGTCGACGTCGGCGTCCGTGACCTCGAGCCCGGGCGTGTCGTCGGACGACTCCAACGCGGCCGGCGGCAACTGCTCGCCGCCTCACGTCTCGGAGCTGTGCCGCGAGCCGATGCCCGCGGACACGACGGGCGGGACGAGCGACGGCACCGGCACGGACGGGACGACGGACGCGACGACGGGGACGACGGACGCGACGGGGACGACGGACGCGACGGGCACGGACGGGACGACGGGCGGGACGACGGACGCGACGGGCACGGACGGGACGACGGGCGGGACGACGGACGCGAC
>JAGQIT010000267.1:0-5815 GCA_020431135.1 Myxococcales bacterium
GCGCTGCCGCCCGTGGTCGCCGAGTCGCCGCCGCTCGTCCCGCTCCCCTCCGAGTCGTCGCCGCAGCCGACGAGGCCGACGAGCGCCAAGGCGAACGCACCGGACCACATACGCAGAGTCGCCATGGCGCCCACGCTAGCAGCCCGCGGGGGAAGTCGCTACGACCTCGCGGGGGTTCTGCGGGCGCCGCAGCCGGCGCCGCGAACACCTCGATAATACGCATGGACGACGTTCTGTCGGCGATAGGCGCCCTCGTTGCCCGCTTGGCGACCGGTCGCTGCGGGCCGCTCGGCGAGGCTTTCGTTTTGCCCCGTGCGCCGCGACGCCGCGGTGTAGAGTCCGCGCCCAGTCGCCTCCGAGGAGCCCCGCCCTGTCCTTCGCCAACGCCGTGATCATGCTCCGCCCGGCCGCCTTCGGCTTCAACCCCGAGACCGCGGAGACCAACGCGTTCCAGCGCCCCTTCGGCGCCCCCGCGGAGGTCGCCCGCCGGGCCCGCGCCGAGGTCGAGGCGATGGCCGACGCCCTCCATCACGCCGGCGTCGCGGTCGAGCTGTGGGAGGACACGCCCTCCCCGATTAAGCCCGACGCCCCCTTCGTCAACAACTGGCTGAGCACCCACGCCGACGGCCAGGTCCACCTCTACCCGATGGCGACGCCGAGCCGCCGCGCCGAGGTCCGCGACGACCTCGTCACCGCCCTCGGCGAGCGCTTCGCGATCGCCGAGGTGATCGACTGGCGCGCCCGCGCCCGCGCCGACCAGGCCCTCGAGGGGACCGGCAGCCTGGTCATCGACGCCGACCGCGACGAGGTCTACGCCTGCCGCTCGGCGCGGACCGACCCCGAGCTCGCCCGCGCCTGGGCCGACGCCCGCGGCCTCCGCCTCCACCTCTTCACCGCCGAGGATCGCGAGGGCGCGGCGATCTACCACACCAACGTCCTCCTCAGCCTCGGCGCCGGCTTCTCGCTGTGCGGCCTCGACAGGATCGCCGCCGCCGAGCGCCCGACGATCGCCGCCGCCCTCGAGGCCCGCGGCCCGATCGTCCGCCTGAGCGCCGCCCAGCTCGACGCCTTCGCCGGCAACATGCTCCAGCTCATCGACAGGCGCGGCGCTGCGCTGCTTGTGCTCTCGACGACCGCGCTCAGGAGCCTCACGCCCGACCAGCGCCAGCTCCTCGAGCGCTACACGGCGCTCCTGCCCGTGGACATCCCGACGATCGAGGCCGCCGGCGGCGGATCGGCGCGCTGCCTGCTCGCCGAGAACTTCCTCGCCCGGCGCTAGAGCGCTGTCCGAGCGTTCCCCGCGCGCCGATCATCATCGGCAGATTCGCGCGCTGCGCTCCGACAGGCGCGGAAGCGGGCGACGTGCTGCCGGACCAGCTCGGCGAGACCCCTCGCAGGCGCCCGCCGCCACCCGCTACGCGCGACGCAGAGATGCAGACCGCGACCCGCTGGAAGAAAGTTCGCGTCGCCTGAATCGAAAGACCGCGTGGGGCAACAACTCCGCAGAGCCCGCCCGATCGCTCGGCGGCTCTGGAGCACATCATGTCCAGCCTCCCGCCGACCTCTGCAATTCGCCGCTCTCTCACCGCATCGTGCTTGCTCTCGCTCCCGCTCTTGCTCGGCGCCTGCGTCGTCGGTCAAGCCCTCGACGCCAGCACCTCGCAGCCGGTCGAGGACGCGCTGGTGCTCACGCTCCTCGGCGCCGCGTGCAACGGAGAGCTGTGCATCAACGCCTCGGTCGGCCAGACCCTGACCGACAGCAACGGCATCTTCTCCTTCAACCCCTACGAGGCCCCCGGGACCTGGGTCCGCCCGGCGAGCGGCTACGAGGCGATGCTCCTCGGCTACTCCGCGAACGGATATCTCCTGCACACGCACTACTTCGCGCCGGAGCTCGTCGCGCAGGAGGAGGACGGGAAGAAGTACTCCGAGGTGCCCCAGCAGTACCTGACGCCGGCGGGCATGAGTCTGGACAGCGACAACGACGGCCTCCCGGACATCGAGGAGGCGAGGCTCGGCACCGACCCCTTCAACCCCGACACGGACGGCGATGAGCTCGACGACTTCGTCGAGGCGCACGGCGGTAACTTCGTCGATCTCCCGTCGCTCGGCGCCGATCCGCTGGTCCCCGACATCTTCGTCGAGATCGACTACGTCCCCTACACCTCCGACAACGGGGTGGAGGTCAGCGGCCCGTCGCCGGGCTCGATCGCCGAGGTCGTCCAGTCGTTCGCCGCCGAGGGGATCAACCTCCATGTGATCGTCGACGAAGAGCTCGGCTCCGAGCACCAGTACATCGGCTGCGACAAGAACGGCCTCAACGCGTGGGGACATGTCGACGCGATCAAGGCCCAACACTTCAATCCGGATCGCCAGCCCTTCTTCCACTACGCAGTGCATGCGGCCAATTACTGCACATGGGGGGACAATAAATTCCCGACGCTCACCGAGAGCTCGGGGCTCAGCCGAAACGCGCCAGGCGTGGACTTCATCATCACGCTGGCCGCCAAGTTCCCGACCGAGCCCGATCCCGCGGACTACGCGGGGGGCGCGGGCGACCCCGCGTATATCTCGGCGCACAGCGGCTGGGAGGCGCGGTATCGACGTATCGAGGGCGGCACGCTCATGCACGAGCTCGGGCACAACCTCGGGCTCAACCACGGCGGCGGGAGCAACGGCCAGGCGTACAACAACCCGACGCACAACCCCGTGTACTTCTCGGTGATGTCCTACGCCTATCAGATGATCGGCGTGAAGCGAGACGGCCAGCGCGTGCTCGACTACTCGCAGTTCCCCCTGGAGCCGATCTACGAGAACAACCTCATCGAATGGGTAGGGGCCGTCCCCAGCGACAACACGCCCCCCGAAGAGGTCGCTCGCTACACCCCGGTGTCGGTCGACGGCTCCGTCTGGCTCGACAGCAACTACAAGGCCTCCTGCGGCAACGCCCAGATCGGCTCCGACGCGACGCGGATCGACTGGGACATGGACTGTCAGGTAGACTTCGGCGGAGTCGCCGTGGATATCGGCAACAACGGCATCTACGGCCAGAACTACGACAATGACAGCGACGGACCCGCGCAAGGCCCGATCCGCGTGTGGAGAGACTGGGACAACCTCGTCTACGACGGCGACGGCGTGCTCGGGACCGCCTTCGCTCCGGATGCCGGCCCGGGGACCTACACCCTGACGAGCGAGCCGGCCCACGACCGCGAGTCCGAGAAGCGCTCCGTCTATGTCGAGTCCCTCTCCGCGGTGCGGACGCAACGCCAGCGCCCCGCCGGGGTCTCGGAGGAGGAGTGGAGGGGGCTGCTCGATCAGCTCCCCTCGACCCAGCGACGCTGGCTCGAGTTCACCCTCGAGCGCCCCGCCCCCCTGCCCGCGGAGTTCGAGGACGGATGCCAGTGAGCGGGCTCCCCCGCATCCTCCTCACAGCGCGTCATCGTTGCGCGGCGCGCTCTCCCGAGGGCGCGACTCTAGCGTCGAATTCGCGCCCAAACTACCTATTATCCTCGTCGCAGGAGCCGATGCTCGCCGCGACGACGAAGCCCGCGCGGCCGGCATCCGCCTCCACCTCGACATGCCAAGAATTCTCAGCCCGCGCGCTCGAGAACCCCGCGAGCCACGGGCCGAGCGCGCGCGAGGGCGCCGCTCCTCGTGTCGCCGCCCCGTCGACGATAATTCGGCGCCTCGGGGAACAATTGCCGCCGAAATCAGTCCTAGCGTCGATGCGCTCCAACCAGCCGATGACGCCACCTCGCCCCTCCCCTCGCTGGCTCGGCGCCTCTCTGCGCGCGGGCGCGCTCGCCGGCGTACTCGGGACCCTGACCCTCGCCCTCGGCTACTACGCCCGCTTCCCCGGCTGCCCCCCCCTCGCCGACTCGTGGTCGATCTCCCTCGCTACGATCATGACCGCCGGGACCGTCTCCGGGACCTCGCTCGGCCTCGGGATCGGCGGGGGCATGATCGCCGCCCGACGTCGCTCGCAGCGGTGGGGCCCGCTCGCCGCCGGCGCGGCGGCCGGGGCGATCCTAAGCGGCACGGTCCCGAGCGCCATCGGCACGATCGGCTTCGGCTCCCTCCCCTCTTCATATATCGGAACTGACATCGCCGCCGCCGGCGTTCTCGTGGCGATCATTGTTCTCGGCGCGATGCTCTCGCGGCCTTCGACGACTGGGCGTGAGTCGACGATCCCCGCGGCTCCGACGCTCCTTTGCTCGGCGCTGGCCGCGACGATGGTGATCGTCCCCTTCGGCCTGACGATCGCGAGCATCGTCGCCGCAGTGCTGCCTCTGGACGTGATCCGCGAGCTCCTCTACTTCGTCGGCGGACCACACGATGAGAGCGTCCCTGTCCTCGGCATTTTCTCGCTCCTCCTCGCCGGCGTCTTTGGCACCCTCGCCGGTGTCTTCGTCGCGCTCACCGACGAACTCGCGGGGATCCTCCGCGACGTCTGGCCGTCGCTCCGCGAAGACCGCTGAGAGCGCCAGAGTGGGGCTGCTCGATATCGGTCGCGGCCGCCTCCAGCGGCGACGTCACCACAGGCGCGTCACCGTGATGGCTCCACAGCAGCGACGATGAGACGACGACGAGCGCCCCGCGTCGTCGGGGCCCGGCGCTCGCCTAGATGCACTTGGCCCCGAAGAGATCGCCGGACTGAATATCAATAGTGGCGTCCTGACAGGTGCCGCCGCCGCAGTCCGCGTCGGTGAGGCACTCGCCGCAGACGCCGACCTTGATGATGCCCATGAGCACGGCCGTCCCGCACTTGCCAGAGGCGCACGCGGCGTTGCCGAGCGGGACGCCGCCCTGCTCGACGTGGTTGCAGGCGGAGTCGTTGGCCAGCGAGCCGTCGGCGACGCACTGCATGATGCCGCTGAACTCGCTGACGTTGACGTCCGGCGAGCAGTTGCCCTTCGGCGCGTCGCAGTCGGCGTTGGTCTTGCACTCGCCGCAGGTCGAGACCTTGAGGATCGGCGTCGCGTCGAGAACGACGCCGCAGTACGGGTTGTCGGGGTCCGAGCAGACCGCGTCGGTCTGGCAGCCGTCGCCGGCGCTGCCGTCGTTGCACATCGCACCGACGCCGCCGAGCGGGTTGGGCGTCGTGCAGCCGCCGTCGACGCAGTCCGCGTCGACCTTGCACTCCCCACAGAGCCCGCCGAGGAGCGGGACGACGAAGCAGGAGTTCGACTCGCACTCGTCGTCGGCGCTGCACATCCCGCCGCCGCCCCCCGTGATGACGTCGGTCGTCCCCGAGTTCATGGTGGTCGTCCCGGTCGACGTCGACGTCTCTCCGTCCGTCGTCGAGGTCCCGTCGGTCGATGTCCCGTCGGTCGACGTCCCGTCGGTCGACGTCCCGTCGGTCGACGTCCCGGTGCTCCCCGAGTCGCTCTCGCTCGCCGAGGTCGACGCCTTCGAGGTCGACGAGCCGGAGGCGCTGGCTGTAGCTGTGGCCGAGGTCGTCGACGGGTTGGTCGTCGACACCCCGTCGCTGTCCTCCTCTCCGCCTGCGCAGCCGACGGCCAGGGACGCGAGGAACAACGGGGCGCTCAGAGTGACGGTACGAAAGAAGGACATGGCAAATTCAACTCGCCCCCACGGGGCCTGTCCAGATTCGCACGATTCGCGGACGAAGGCGAGGCGCGGTCGCCCAGGATGGTCGATCCGCCATGTCCCAAAGTCGCTCGACGACCGCGCCGAAGAGATTATCGCGGCCGCGGAGCGCAGGCCGAGGCGACCGCCGGCGACGCGGCCGAGGCAGCGGCGCGCCCCCGATCCTCGCCTCCCCATGACGATCCGCCATGACTCCCGGCTC
>JAGQIT010000267.1:5859-7938 GCA_020431135.1 Myxococcales bacterium
GCGATCGTCGGCGCTCCCCCTTCGCGGAGGCGGACGCGCCGCGGCGTGTGTGGCGATCCGACGAGGCGTCGCTCAGCCGGAGGCCTCGCCGATCCCGGCCGCGCGCAGGGCCGCGATCACCGGCGCGAGCTCGTCGCGCTTGCCCTTGGCGACGCGATAGGGGCGCCCGCCGACGTCGACGACGAGCCAATACGCGGGCCCGAGGTTCATGCCGTCGGTGAGGTCGCGGACGCTCCGCAGCCCGCCGACCTCGCTGAGCTTCACCTCCTCGACCGGCGCGCCGTCGCGGCTGCGGGCGCGGACGAAGCTGCCCGCCGCGGGATCGACGGTGAAGACCCCGTGACGCCGCCGACGACCGAGGGCGAGGCCGCCGAGCGCCGCGATCATGACGACGGGGCCGATGAAGGCGACCGGCGCGAGGCCGAGGGCCGCGCCCGCGACCCCGCCGGCCGTGAAGAGGAGCGCGCCGCCGGCGAGCAACGCGGTGATGACCTTGCCCTGACAGACAAGCCGCAACGAGCCATCGCCCTGGCGCGTCACCTCACCGTACATGTTCGAGAGGATCGTCGTCGCAGCCACTGCCACGAGGATCCCACGCCCCGCGGCGCCGGAGCAACGTTGGGGCCGCGGTCGGCTTCGCGCCGCGGCCCCGCGGCGCGTCGACGTTGACTTGCGCGCGCCCCTCTCGGGGTGCGATCACGGGGCATGGCTCGCCGCCCGCAGCACCTCCTCCTCGGCACCCTCCTCGCGCTCGCGCTCGCGCCCCTGCCCCTCCTGGCGGGCGCCTGCGCGACCAAGGGCGCCGCCGGCCCGAAGCCGATCTACAGCGACACCGTCCAGGTCGGCCCCGCGGACCTCGCGATCGACATCACTCACGAGGCGAAGGGCAAGCGCAAGCTCGAGATCAAGATGAAGATGCGGGTCACCGGCCTCGAGGAGACCGAGAAGCTCGTCGCCGACGTCTTTATCTCCGGCTTCAACGTCGAGGAGGGGTCGACCCACTGGGACGGCTTCGTGCCGCCGCGGCAGCCGCAGACCCACACTGTGCTCCTGTCGGTGCCCGAGGGGACCGACAAGGCGACGGCGACCGTCCAGATCCAGCGCTCGCACGACAGCTTCCTCCTCGTCCGCGAGGAGCTCGAGTTCACGGTCGCCGCCAACGGCCTGGTTCAGCCCGCGGGGTAGCGATGAACGGCGCTCGGAGCGGCCGTGCAGCCGCGCGCCCCCGCGGGCTCGCGGGACGCCCCCGAGGCGCTCCCGAGGCCCCCGTGGTCCATTCCCGCGTGGTATACGGGGGCTCGCCGCGCGCCCTGGAGGCCCGATGACCACCCGCAGCACCCCCTCCGACACCGACCGCAAGCGCCCGCCGCCCGCGCTCGCCGGCGCCGTTCTCTCCGTCCTCTCCGTCCTCTCCGTCCTCGTCGGCGCCTGCGCGACCGCGGGCGACGTCCCGGTGGCGACCCCGCCCGGCGAGCTGCCGGCGCTGATCCTCCCCGCGGGCCTCGTCAGCGACGGCACGACCCCCGCCGCTGGCGGCCGCCCCAAGGTCGCCGCCAACGTGACCGGCACCTCCCTCGACGGCCCCGGCTTCACCGAGGGCGTCGACGCCGGCGACCCGCCGCGCGGCGACGGCGAGCTGGTCTCGGCGAGCCCGCAGCCCGCCTCCTACGCGCTGATCATCGGCATCGAGGACTACCGCGACGTCCCCGACGCCGAGGGGGCGCGCGCCGACGCCGAGCGCTTCGCCGAGGTCATGCAGACGACCCTCGGCTTGCCGCGCGACCAGGTCCGGATCCTCCTCGACGACCGGGCGAGCCGCTCCGACATCAACAAGGAGCTGCGCTGGCTCGCCAAGAACGTCCCCGCCGGCGGCCGGATCTTCTTCTTCTACAGCGGCCACGGGGCGCCCGAGCCGACCAAGGGGGTCTCGTACATCGTCCCCTACGACGGCGACCCGAGCTACCTCGACGACACCGCCCTGAAGATGAGCGCGGTGATCGACAGCCTCGAGAAGACCCAGGCCAAGGAGGTCGTCGCCTTCGCCGACGCCTGCTTCTCCGGCGCCGGCGGCCGCTCGGT
>JAGQIT010000268.1 GCA_020431135.1 Myxococcales bacterium
GCGGAGGCGCTCGTCGCCGAGCTCGTCGCCGAGGACCACGAGGTCGGGGAAGTCGCCGGCGAGCGCCCCGTGGAGCGGCCCCTCGGGGATCACGATCCGCCGCGGACGGCGGCTGTCGGGGAAGGTCGCGTCCCAGGCGCCAGGCTCACCGTCGACCCGCTCGATGTACACGCAGAGATCGATCCCGAGGATCGTCGGCACCTTGTTGACGGTCGCCTCGACCAGGCTGCGGACGCTCGCCAGCGCCCGCTGGCCGAGGTAGGCGAGCGCCCCCTGCCGGCGGGCGCGGGCGGCGAGGCGGCGGTTGGCCCCGCGCAGCGCGTCGATCACCTGGCGGAGGCCGCTCGAGAAGAACCAGCCGATGACCGCGAGGACGAAGATCATCATCGTCACCCGGACGGTCCAGAGGGTCGCGGCGGCGGCCAGCTCGGGATCGCTGATGTGGCCGACGAAGGCGATGTGGACGAGGACCGCCACGAGGATCGCCAGGGCGGCGATGATCGCCCCCTGACGGTGGCCGAGGAGCGACGAGGCGGCGGCCACCGGGGCGACCAGGAGCACCGACGCCGCGACCTTGGCCGCCGGGGCCTCGTTGACCAGCGCGAGGCCGATCGGCAGGACGAGGAGGAGGCCGATGAGCGCGAGGCTCGGGCCGAAGCCGCTCGAGCGCCGGGCCCAGAGGTGGGTGCCGAGGAGGCCGAGCCCGTAGCCGAAGACCAGGGCGACGGTCGCGTTCGACATCAGCTCGGGGCCGAGGAGGAGGCGCCCGACGAAGCCGGCGGGGAGCACCAGGACCGTCATCAGGAGGGTCGTCAGCCGGCTGAAGCGCTGGCGGATCGCCCGCTCGCTCAGCGGCGGGGCCTCCCCCGACTTGATCAGCAGGGTCGCGCCGGCGAGTGAGATGTCGGCGCGCTCGATCGTCGACGTCGAGATCGTCAGGTCGCCTGTCGGATCGCTCGGCAACGGCGGCCCACAGTAACACGGCCCTGGCGGCGGGAAGCCGCCTCGCGGCCCCGCAGCGCGCGGCTGCGCCGTCGGCGGCCTCGTCGGCGAATGGCGCCCGCCCGCCCCTGCCGACGCTAGCGCGGCCCGGCGTCGAGGATCATCCGCATGATCGCCTCGCTGGTGACCCCGCGGCTCTCGGCGACGAAGGAGCGGACGAGGCGGTGCTCGAGCACCGGGATCGCCAGGGCGCGGACGTCGGCGATCGTCGCCGCCGGGCGACCGTCGAGCGCCGCCCGGGCCTGGGCCGCGGCGACGAGCTGCTGCCCCGCGCGCGGCCCCGCCCCCCACTGCAGGAGCTCCGCCACGCCCTTGGGACATGTCTGCTCGGTCGGGCGGCTCGCGCGGAGGAGCGCGACCGCGTGCTCGACGACGCTCGGGGCGACGGTGATCCGGCGGACGAGCGCCTGGTGGCGCTGGAGCTCGACCGGCGTCAGCACGGCCGTCGGCGCCGGCCCGGGGTCGGCGCCCATGGCGACGATCGCCGCCTCCGAGGCCGCGTCCGGGTAGTCGACGCGGATCTGGACCATGAAGCGGTCGAGCTGGGCCTCGGGCAGCGGGAAGGTCCCCTCCTGCTCGATGGGGTTTTGCGTGGCGAAGACGTGGAAGGGCAGCGGCAGCGGGTGGGTCGTGCCGCCGGCGGTCACCCGCGCCTCCTGCATCGCCTGGAGGAGCGCGGCCTGGGTCTTCGGCGGCGTCCGGTTGATCTCGTCGGCGAGGAGGAGGTTGCAGAACACCGGCCCGGCGACGAAGCGGAAGACCCGGCGGCCGCTCCCCGCCTCCTCCTCGAGGACCTCCGAGCCGGTGATGTCCGCCGGCATCAGATCGGGGGTGAACTGGATCCGCGCGAAGTGGAGGTCGAGCGCCTGCGCGAGGCTGTGGACGAGGAGCGTCTTGCCGAGGCCGGGGACGCCGACGAAGAGGCCGTGGCCGCCGGCGAAGAGGCAGACGAGGAGGAGGTCGATGGTCGCTTGCTGGCCGATGATCCGGCGGTGGATCTGCTCGACGAGGCGCTCGCGGCAGGCGGCGAGCGAGGCGAGGGCGCGGCGATCGTCGCCTGCGTCCGCCGACGGGGGCGGCGCGGGTGGAGGTCCTGATGGGCGGTCGACGGTCACGGTGCGGGCCTCGGGTTATCGCATGCTGAGGCCGCGGCGACGACGTCTGCGAGGGACGGGCGACGGGCGACGATAATATACGGCGATGCGTCGTTGAAACTGCCGGTCATTGACGGACGTACCTGAGTCGTTCACAGTCTCAGCGCAAAAATTGGCCGAGCAATCGGCGATCTGTCGCCGAGGCAGAATCACCCAAAGAGAGACGGAGAACCCACCCATGGCCAGCTTCAGCGAGATCCTCAGCCAGGTCAAGCAGGCGATCCACGAGGTCTCGGTCGAGGAGACCAAGGCCCGGGCCGAGGCGAGCGAGCCGCCGGTCGTCGTCGACATCCGCGAGCGCGACGAGTACGAGCAGGGCTACATCCCCAAGGCCCACTGGATCCCCCGCGGCTTCCTCGAGATCAAGGTCGAGGACCTGGTCCCGGAGCGCGATCGCGAGATCATCCTCTACTGCGCCGGCGGCACGCGATCGGCCCTCGCGGCCCGCTCCCTCGGCGAGCTCGGCTACAGCAAGGTGTCGTCGATGGCCGGGGGCTTTCGCGCGTGGAAGAACGCGGGCTACCGCTTCGACCGCCCGCGCACCCTGAGCCCCGAGCAGCTCAAGCGCTACAGCCGGCACATCATGCTCCCCGAGGTCGGCGAGATCGGCCAGGGCAAGCTCCTCGACGCCCG
>JAGQIT010000269.1 GCA_020431135.1 Myxococcales bacterium
GGCGGACTTCAAGATGCTCGGCCTCGCGGTCCGCGGGCGGATGTCCGCGGAGGTCACCCGCCTCTACGGCAGCCCGAACCCGCCCCCCGACGCGCCCCTGCGGGTGCACCAGTAGAGGATCGACGCCGCGGCGCCTCGCTGCGCGACCTCGCGCGGGCGTCCGTCCGCGGCTCTGTCACGCCGGCGCGGCGCCCCTGCGTTGGCTGTCCTCGGGGACATCTTCGCGGCCTCCTTCTCGACGCCGCGACGTACGCAGCGACCCAGGAGCCTGAAACGCGGACCCGCCCAGGCCTCTCGCGCCGGCTTCGCCGGGGCGCCGCTCCACCAGACGCGCTGCTCCCAGACCTCGAGGAGACCCCACATCGGCTCGGAGCGCCGGCGAGAGCCGCTCCCATGGCGTCGTCTCCGCCCTCATCTCGCAGGTCAGGCAGCCGCCGCCTTGCGCTACAACGTGAGACCGATGGCCGGTCCGCCGATCACCCTCGCCGCAGCCCTCCGCGACGCGACCCACGACAACCCCAAGGTCCGCGACAAGGCGCTGCGGCACATGGCCGACGCGCTCCTCGCCGAGATCGACCGCGACGCGCCGCGCTGGCGGGCCGCCGCTCGCCACCCGAGGGGCGCCGCTGTCCTCGAGGCCCTCGGCCGGGCGGTGCGCGAGGATCCATCGCCCGTTCTCCAGGGCTTCGCGGCGATCGGCCTCGGCCAGCTCGGCGACCCGCTCGCCCTGCCCGTCCTCCGCGAGGCGCTCGAGACCGCGGGCGAGGGCGAGGAGCTCTCCTTTCGCCGCGAGTGCGGGGCGATCGCCCTCGCGGAGCTCGCCGCCGCCGCCAAGGACGAGGCCGCGGCCGCCCTCCTGCCGACCCTCACCGCGCCGCTCGCCGCCGGCCTCGCCTCGCCCTACCCGGAGGTCCGCTTCCAGTGCGCCGGCGCCCTCGTCGACGTGCTCGGCGACGAGGCCGAGGGGGCGATCGCGGAGGCCCTCCCGAAGGAGACCAACTTCGAGGTCCGCCGCGGCCTATGCGAGGCGCTCGCCAGGGTGGATCACCCGTCGCCGGCGACCGTCGAGCGCCTGCGGGCGATCGCCAACGACGACGAGATCGACCTCGACACCCGCTTCGCCGCGGCCCTCGGCCTCACCGCCGCCCGCGATCCCGACGCGAGCCCGGTCCTCCGCGAGGCCCTGCGCAACAACGAGCTCCGCGACCGCGCCCTCGAGGCCCTCGCCGCCCTCGGCCCGGGCGCGCCCAAGGACGTCCTGCCGGCGCTCCGTGAGATCGTCGAGTCCTGGCTCAAGCCCCGCGTGACCAAGGTCCGCGCAGCCTACGCCCTCGCCCGGATCGCCCCCGCCGAGGGGCTCCCGCTCCTCGATCGCTTCGCCCGCAGCCGCTCCGCCGCGGTCCGCGAGGCCGTCGCCGACGCCCGGGCGGCGATCGCCACCCTCAGCGAGCGCGAGTAGCTCCGCGATCGCAGGCAGCGACGCCGTCGGTGGCTCGCCCCGCCGCAGCAGCGCCGCTCTGCTACCCTGCCGCGCCGTGAGCACGAAGAAGAAGCAGCCGCCGCCGACCTTCCGGGGGCTCGTCGACACCCACTGCCACCTCGACTACAGCCCGATGATCGACGATCTCGCGGGCACCCTCGAGCGGGCGGCCGCAGCGGGGATTGAGCGCCTGATCCACATCGGCTGCTCGCTCAAGTCGATGGCCCGCGCCGTCGAGCTCGCCGAGGCCGAGCGCCCCGGGCTGCCGCCGGTGTTCGCGGTGATCGGCGTCCACCCGCACGAGGCGACGACCGTCGACGACGCCGCCCTGGCGACCATCGAGGCCCTCGCCGCCAGCCCCAAGGTCGTCGGGATCGGCGAGTCCGGCCTCGACTACCACTACAACCGCTCGCCGCCCGAGGCGCAGCAGCGGGCCATGGCCGCCCACATCGAGCTCGCCGAGCGCCTGCAAAAGCCGCTGATCCTCCACATCCGCGACGCCCACGCCGACGCGATGGAGATCGTCGACCGCCTGCCGCCGACGCGCCCCGGGATCATCCACTGCTTCACCGGCGGACCCGAGGAGGCCGCCGGCTGGCTGCAGCGCGGCTTCTACCTCTCGTTCTCGGGGATCGCGACCTTCCCGTCGGCGGCGGGGCTCCGCGAGGCCGCCCGCACCTGCCCGGCAGATCGCCTCCTCCTCGAGACCGACGCGCCGTATCTCGCACCCGTGCCGATGCGCGGACGGAAGAACGAGCCGGCCTACGTCGCCTTCACCTGCGCCAACCTCGCCGCCCTCCGCGGCGACGAGCCCCTCGAATTGGCCCGTCAGGCGGCGAATAACGCCGAAGCGGCCTTCGGCCTGCCGCCCGCGGCGTCCGCGTGAGCTACATAACGGGCGGCCGAGACCGAGCAGTTGACGAATCGCCCTTGCGTGCCCCATAGTCCCGCTCCCCGGCGGGGTCACCCCTCGCCGCCATGTGGAGAAGCGGACGATGAACTTTCAGCTCGGGCTGATCGCCAAAAAGATTGGAATGACGCAGATCTTCGACGAGGAGGGCAACCGGATCCCGGTGACCGTTCTCGCGGCTGCAGGGAACACGGTGACCGCCCACCGGACGGCGGAGCGCGACTCGTACGTCGCCCTCCAGGTCGGCTTCGACGAGAAGTCCGAGCACCGCACGAACAAGCCCGACGCCGGCCAGTTCAAGGCCGCCGGCGTGACCCCGCGCCGCTGCGTCCGCGAGTTCCGCGTCCCGGCGAGCGCCCTCGGCGAGTACCCCGTCGGCAGCGCCCTGCCCCTCAGCATCTTTGACGAGGGCGCCGTCGTCGACGTCACCGGCACCAGCAAGGGCAAGGGCTTCCAGGGCGTCATCAAGCGCCACCACATGGAGGGCGAGAAGCGCTCCCACGGTCAGCACGAGGTCTACCGCCACGGCGGCTCGATCGGCTGCCGCAAGACCCCCGGCCGCGTCCACCTCGGCAAGCGCATGGCCGGCCACATGGGTCACCAGCGGGTCACCCAGCAAAACCTCAAGGTCGCCAAGGTGATGAGCGACGAGGGCCTGATCCTCGTCCACGGCGCCGTCCCCGGCCCGAACAACGGCTACGTCACGGTCCGCCACTCGGTGAAGGCCGCGATCCGGGCCGGCAAGAACAAGGGCTAGCCCCGCCAACCGGCGCCGAGGGCCGCCACCTCTTCGGAGGTCGCGGCCCTTCGCCAATTTCCTCGCGCCAGCGGAGCGACCCAAGCGCCGCCGGCCCTCGCCAGGTCCGCCTGCTACCCTGCCCCACGCCGATGCCCCGCCGCCAACGCCACAAGCTCAACGATCGCAGCGCCCGTCACGACCGCGCCTACAAGCGGGCGAAGAACGAGGGCTACGCGGGGCGGGCGATCTACAAGCTCGAGGAGATCGACCAGAAGTACCGGATCCTCCGCCGCGGCGCCCGGGTCCTCGATCTCGGCTGCTGGCCCGGCTCGTGGATGCAGTACACGGCCGAGAAGATCGGCGAGGACGGCTACCTCCTCGGCATCGATCTCAAGGCCGTCGAGATCCCCCTCCCCGCCTGGGTCGAGACCGTCGTCGGCGACGTCGACGAGTGGGCGCCGCCCGAGCAGCCCTTCGACGTCGTCCTCAGCGACATGGCCCCGCACAC
>JAGQIT010000270.1 GCA_020431135.1 Myxococcales bacterium
CCGCCTCGATCACGCCGGCGCCGTCGTGTTCATGGTGCTCCTCAAGGGGGGCGGGCACGACGACGTCGAGGGCGTCGTCGTCGACGGGGCCGGCGACAGCTACGTCGCCGGCTTCTTCACCGGGAGCCTGGACTTCGGCGGCGAGAACCTGGACGCGGACGCCGGCGAGGACGGCTACGTGGTCAAGATCGGCGCCGACGCGCAGGTCGACTGGGTCACGGCCCTCAAGGGCGCCGGTGACAACCGCCTGCTCGAGGTCGCGCGCTTCGGCGACCATGTCGCGGTCGTCGGTCACTTCGTCGGCGAGGCGAAGTTCGGCGAGGTCGTCCTGAACGGCGCGGGCGCGGAGCGGGTGGTGGTCGCCGCCCTCGACACCGCCACCGGCGCCGTCGTCTGGGCGGACGAGGCGGGGTCCGAGTCCGCGGAGGGCGGCAGCCGCGGTCGCGACCTCCTCGCGGTCGCCGGGGACCTCGTCGTCGTCGGCGACTACAGCGGCGCGTCGATCGAGCTCGGCGTCGGCAAGCTCCCGCTCGTCGGCCCGCGCGACGTCTTCTACGCCGCCTACGACGCCAGCGGGGCGCCGCTCTGGGCGAGCGCGATGAGCGGCTCAGGGACCGCGTACGGCCGCGAGGTCGCGCCGGGCGACGGCGGGATGATCCTCGGCGCGCGCTACACGGGGGCGCTCGGCGTCGATGGGCACGTCGCCGACGAGAGCTACGACGCCGCGCTCGTCAGCGTCGGCGCCGATCAGAGCGTCGCCTGGAGCGTCGCCTACGCCGGGGACCTCAACCTCGAGGGCCTCGCCCGCGCTCGCCAAGGCGCGCACCTCTGGGTCGCGGACGTCGACGGCGAGTCGTCGATCGGCGGCGCGGCGATCGTCCCCGACGCGCGTGACATCGTCCTCGTCGAGATCGACGCGGGCGGCGGCCACAGCTCGACGGTGCACATCACGGGCCCGCTCGCTCAGGACGTCGAGGACGTCGTCGTCGCGGGGACCTGCGCGGCGATCTGCGGCTCCTTCAACGGCGACATGATCCGCGGCGGGGAGACGCTCCTCAGCGCCGGCGACGACTTCGACGGCTTCGTCCTGCTCCGCGGGATCTGAGGCGCGCGGTAGCGACGCGCCGCTAGAACCACGCGTGGAGGCCGAGCATCAGCGTGTCCTGCTTCGGCGCGTTGGCGACGTAGGGCATCATCGTCGAGCCGTCGCCGGTGACCGTGCCGCGGAAGAAGATGTCCGAGCGCGCGTGGTCGTGGCGGTACTCGACCTTGATCGCGAAGTGATCGGGGACCGGGCGGATGTCGAAGGTCAGGGTGCCGCTGGCCATCCACTGGTAGGGGTCGGCGGTGTAGTTGGCGAGGAGGATCGGCGACGCGACGCCGCCGCTGTCGCCGCGGCGCTCGGCGATGAACGAGCCCCGGCCGGCGACGAAGAGCCAGGGGAGCGCCTCGACCCGGAGGCCGCCGGCGGTAGCGAACCACCGCGAGAGGCCGAAGGCGTTGGGCTCGACGCCGCCGTTGATGTTGCCGATGAGCCCGAGCCGAGGGAGCGGCGCGCCCTTGGCCGCGACGTTGAGAACGTGCCGCCAGGCGCGGCCCTCGGGGGCGCCGGTCGGGCGCTCGACGCCGGTGAAGTAGACCGCCGCGAGGTTGAAGCGGTCGCTCGGCGTATAGGCGTACTCGGCGGCCAGCGACTTCTCTGAGTTGTTGTCGACGACGTTGTTCCAGCCGTTGTAGAGGCCGACCTTGATCTGGTGGGCGTCGCCGAGGTTGGCGCCGACCTTGAGGCCGCTGTGATAGAAGGGCAGGGCGAAGAAGAGCGGCGAGTGCGACCAGTGCCAGTTCTCGTGGATCGGCAGGCCCTCGAAGCCGATCGGCGAGAGGAAGACGCCGCCCTCGATGAACACCGGCGCCCTCTTGAACGGGCGGACGCCGGCGTAGGCCTGCTGGATGTTGCGGAAGAGCGTCGCGTCGCTGGTGCCGACGCCGTCGCTGCCGAGGCGGCTGGGCTCGCTGACGCCGTAGTAGGTGTTCGGCGCGTGGCCGGCCTGGAGGGCGAGGCGGGCGTAGACCTGCTCCGCCTCCCATGACGTGTCGAGGGCCGCGTTTTGCAGGGTGAGGGCGTTGTGCTGGTTGTCGAAGGCGCGGAAGTTCGTCAGCCCGTTCGACGGCCGGTTGAAGTTATAGCTATAGAAGGTCTCGATATAGCCGCCGACAGTCAGCGTCGAGCCGGGGCTGGTCTTGACCTCCATCGGCGCGGCCGCGGGCGTCGGATCGGCGGCGTTGCGCGCCGGCTTCTCGCGCTTGGAGCGGGCGCTGCGCTTGCTCGTCGACGCCGACGTCGACGCGCTCGCGGACGGCTCGGGCTCGGGCTCGGGCTCGGGCTCCGCAGCGGCGTCGGGGGTGCTCATCGGCGGCCCCGGCTCGGCGGGCGGCGTGCTCATCGGCGGCCCCGGCTC
>JAGQIT010000271.1 GCA_020431135.1 Myxococcales bacterium
CGAGCACGAGGACATCGAGCGGCGGATCGCCCTGAAGATCCTCCGCCAAGAGGCCAGCCAAGATCCGGAGCAGGCCGCCCGCTTCCGCGAGGAGGCCCGCGCGGCGAGCAAGATCGGCTCGCCCAACATCGTCCAGATCCTCGACTTCGGCGAGCTCCCCGACGGCCGCCTGATGTTCTTCATGGATCTCCTCGCGGGCCAGGGGCTCGACGCGGAGATCGACTCGGCGCCGATGGATCAGGCGCGCCTGATCGCGATCCTCCGCCAGGTCTGCAAGGGCCTCGCCGCCGCCCACGACGCCGGCATCGTCCACCGCGACATCAAGCCCGACAACGTCATCCTCGTCACCGAGGACAACCGCGACGACGTCGTCAAGATCGTCGACTTCGGGATCGCGACGATGCTGACCTCGGGCAACTCCAACGCCCCCGCCGCCGGCACGCCGCAGTACATGGCCCCGGAGCAGATCCTCGGCCAGGCGGTCGACGGTCGCCTCGACCTCTACTCGCTCGGCTGCATGGCCTACGAGCTCCTCACCGGGCACCCGCCCTTCCACGAGGGGGACGTTGAGCAGCTCCTCGAGCAGCAGCTGACGACGCAGCCCGCGCCGCTCACCCAGCTCGTCCCGCCGGACCAGCTCCACCCGGCCCTCGCCACGGTCATCATGCGCTGCCTGGCCAAGCACCCGGACCAGCGCTACCGCGACGCCCGCGACCTCGAGGCGGCGCTGTGCGAGGCCCAGATCTCCGCCGGCCTGCACACCGCCTGGGACGACCTCCCCCTCCCCGACGTCGAGCCCGAGCGCAGGGCGATGCTCGCGTCGAAGATGCCGCGCTTGGCGGACGCGCCGGCCGGCAAGCGCCGCTGGCTGTGGCCGCTGATCGCCGTCGTCGGCATGGCCGCGGCCGCGACCATCGCGATCATCCTCACCCGCGAGGAGCCGCCCGAGCCCGGTGAGGAGGAGATCGTCAAGGAGCGCGAGCGCCTGGCCATCGACGCCGGCTCGCGCGGCAATTGGGTCTACCCAGAGGATCCCGAGCAGCCCGAGGACACCTCCTTCCAGCACATCCTCAAGCTCGAGACGCTCGACGGCTCGATCGCCAAGCTCGGCCAGGCCAAGGGCATCGAGCTCCGCGACAAGTTCTTCAGCTCGCTCAAGGCCCAGGGCGACAAGTGGTGGGAGAAGGAGGGCGGCGAGTCCTTCGCGGCCGACTTCTACAGCCAGGCGCTCGTCTTCGCCTACAACCGCGAGATGGAGGTCATGATCCCCGACCTCGACGGCGCCAAGGAGGCCCGCGAGCGCTCCAAGATGACCCGCGGCATGCTCAGCGAGTTCTTCCGCGACGCCGAGCAGGGCTCGTTCTCCGCCGACGAGGTCGAGAGCGCGATGATGGTCAACACCCTCGCCGAGGAGGACGAAGAGGTCCGCGAGGAGAAGATCAAGCAGCTCAGCAAGAAGACCGGCAAGCGCAAGCCGCTGTCGGCGACCCAGCTCAACCGCCTCGCCAAGCTCGCCCAGGACGACGAGGACAGCGGCGGCGACGAGGCGGACGAGAGCGCCGGGGCGAGCGGCGGCGGCGGCAGCGAGGACGCGAGCGCCAACGACAGCGACGGCGGCGGCGAGGACAGCGACGCCAACGACACCGACACCCTGCTCGCCGACGCCGACCCCGGCGGCCGGACCTCGGGCGGAGGCGGCAACGCGCCGCTCACGAAGACGGCGAAGCGCGACCCGCAGCGCTCACGCAAGCTCTCGAGCGAGGCCGCCGCGGCGCTCGCGTCTGGGCAGCGCAAGCAGGCGGAGGGGCTCTTCCACCAGGCGCTCGCCCTCGACAACCGCAACGCGGCGGCGCTGATCGGCCTCAGCGACATCCACTTCGACCGCAGCAACTACCAGCAGGCGGTCCAGTTCGCGAAGAAGGCCGTCCAGGCCGCGCCGAAGAAGGCGAACTACCGGATCCGCCTCGGCGACGCCTACTTCAAGCTGCTCCGCTACACCGACGCGCTCGCCGAGTACGAGGCCGCCAAGAAGCTCGGCAGCAAGGAGGCCAGTGGCCGGATCTCCAAGGTCAAGGCCCGCCTCGGCCACTAGCCGCCGCCTCGGGATCGCCGCCCTCGTCGTCGCCCTCGCCGCACCGGCGACGGCCCGCGCGAGCCGACGCCCGACCACCGCGGAACTCGCGGAGGAGGGCCTCGACGATCCGCGCCGACGCCAGCTCCCGCGTCGCCACCGCTTCCGCCTCGCCTTCCTCACCGACTACGTGCGCGCGACCCGGGCGTGCAACGCGGACGCGACCCGCTGCACGCGCTTCCACTACGCGCCCTTCCTCCTCGACTTCGCGTACCAGCTGCAATTTTTGCGGTACGCGATGCTGCGCCCGAGCCTGGGCATCGGCGGCAACCTGGGCAACACCCGCAACGCCCAGCCGATGGCGATCCAGCCCGGGCTCCACGCCGGCTACCAGGGGGCGTTCATCGGCGTCGCCTTCGGCTACTCCTACCTCCTGCCGTTCCCCAACAACGTCAACGCGACCAACAACCGCGGCGGCCTCGGCCAGCCGGTGCTGTGGAACAACCACATCGTCGCGGGCGAGGTCTCCGTCACCACCAAGATCGACCGCGGCGCCCTCAACTTCGGCCTCCGCGTCGGCGGGATGAAGACCCACCTGATGCACTTCGAGATCGACCGGGTCCGCTGGTTCCCTGTGCTAACGATCACGGCCGGGTGGTTCTTTGGCCCGCGAAAACGCAAATCGCAGGGCCTTCCCGCCGCGAGGCAAAGCCCCTAGCATACCCGCACCTTGAGCCCCGGTACCCGCCGGGCTGGGAGAGAATCGATGATCAAGCCGCTGATGAGGGGCGCCGTCCCCGATATCACCGCCGCGATCGGCAAGACCCCGATCGTCCGCCTCAACCACGTAGTCGAGGACCTCGACTCCGAGATCTACGTGAAGGTCGAGTACATGAACCCCGCCGGGTCGATGAAGGACCGCGTCGGCCTGAACATCATCCGCGACGCGGAGGAGCGCGGGATGCTCCAGCCGGGCGGGACGATCATCGAGGCCACGAGCGGCAACACCGGCGCCGGCCTGGCGATGGTCGCCGCGCCCCGCGGCTACAAGTGCATCTTCGTCATGCCCGACAAGATGTCCCAGGAGAAGATCGACAACCTGCGGGCCTACGGGGCCAAGGTCGTGATCTGCCCGACCGCCGTCGAGCCCAGCGATCCGCGCTCGTACTACTCGGTCGCCCGCCGCCTGGTCGAGGAGACCCCCGGCGCGTTCTACGCCAACCAGTACCACAACCCCGCGAACCCCGAGGCCCACTACCTCAGCACCGCGCCGGAGATCTGGGAGCAGACCGGCGGCGAGTTCGACGCCTTCGTCGCCGGCATGGGCACGGGCGGGACCCTCTCGGGCTGCGGCCGCTTCTTTAAGGAGCAGCGCGACGACATCAAGATCGTCGGCGTCGACCCGATCGGCTCCCTCTACTACGAGTACGTGAAGACGGGGCGGCTGACGAAGGCCTTCTCCTACTACGTCGAGGGCATCGGCGAGGACGTCCTCCCGTCGACGATGAACCTGTCGATCCTCGACGACGTCGTCCAGGTCGACGACCGCGAGTGCTTCCAGATGACCCGCGACCTCGTCCGCCGCGAGGGCATCTTCTGCGGCGGCTCGTGCGGCGCCGCGGTGATCGGCGCGATCAAGTACGCGCGCGGCCTCAAGAAGCCGCAGCGGATCCTCGTCCTCCTCCCGGACAGCGCCCAGAAGTACCTGTCGAAGATCTTCAACGACGACTGGATGCGCTCGAACGGCTTCCTCGACGACGACACGACCGGGACCGTCGCCCACCTCCTCAAGCGCCAGCCGACGCGGGTCATCTCGATCGACGACGCGACCTCGGTGCGCCAGGCGGTCAGCATCCTCAAGGAGCACGGGATAAGCCAGCTCCCGGTCCTCGACTCGGCCCAGCGCCACTGCGGCATCGTCTCCGAGATCGACCTCCTCAACTACCTCGTGCAGAACGAGGGCGGCCTCGACATGCCGGTGCGCGAGCTCGTGTCGTCGGACTACGCGACCGTCTCGCCGCACACCCGCCTCCAGCTCCTCAAGAACATCTTCAACGACGCGAAGGTCGTCCTCGTCACCGAGAACGACCGCCTCCTCGCGGTCCTCACGAAGATCGATCTGATCGACTACCTCGCGTCAGACTCGGCCGTGTAGGCCCGCGATCCAACCGGAGCGAAGATTCATGGCCGAATACGAGAAAGACAAGGACCACGTCCCGGACGACGCCCGCTTCGAGACCCTGGCGATCCACGGCGGACAGCACCCTGAGCCGGTCACCGGCGCCGTGATGCCGCCGATCTTCCAGACCTCGACCTACGCCCAGGCGGGCCCCGGCGAGCACACGGGCTTCGAGTACACGCGGACCCACAACCCGACCCGCTACGCCCTCGAGCGCGCCCTCGCCAGCCTCGAGCGCGGCCGCTACGGCCTGGTCTTCGGCTCAGGTTGCGCGGCGACGATGACCGTCGTCCAGCTCCTCGACGCCGGCGCCCACGTCGTCGCCGGCGACGACATCTACGGCGGCACCTTCCGCCTCTTCGACAAGGTGATGGACCGCCGCGGCCACGACTTCACCTACGTCGATCAGCGCGACCCGGCGAACATCGAGGCGGCGATCCGGCCGAACACCAAGCTCGTCTGGATCGAGACGCCGACCAACCCGATGCTCAAGCTCGCCGACATCTCGGCGATCGCCAAGATCTGCCGCGAGCGCCGGGTCCTCCTCTGCGTCGACAACACCTTCATGTCGCCGGCGTTCCAGAACCCGCTCGAGCTCGGCGCGGACCTGGTGATGCACAGCACCACCA